>JAURNZ010000073.1 GCA_030829925.1 Gammaproteobacteria bacterium
ATTTTATTTAAAATTTTATCCATAGCCTTATGATGTTGACGCTCAACTTTTTTTAATGCTTTGTCAATCACTATAAATCTTTTTGGGTAAACAGCCTGGAAAGCTAATGACTCTAATTCAAGAGACACTGAATGCATACCTAGCCTTCTTGCGATTGGGGCAAAAATATCCAATGTTTCAGTTGCTATACGAAACCTTCTTTCTTGTGATAATACACTTATGGTACGCATATTGTGCAAACGATCAGCGAGTTTTATAATAATCACTCGAATATCTTTTGCCATGGCTAAAAGCATTTTTCTAAAATTCTCACCTTGAGCAGCTTGTCTATTTTTGAATTCAGCTTTTTTCAGTTTACTTAAGCCGTCAACTAAATCACTAACCTCTGCGCCAAAATCTTTTTCAATCATAGCTTTTGTGATATAGGTATCTTCGATGGTGTCATGCATCAAACCAGTAATGATACTGGTATGATCCATTAAATAAGAACATAGTATTTTTGTAACTTCTATGGGGTGTGTAATGTAAGACTCGCCAGATGCCCTTGTCTGACCTTCATGAGCTTGTTTAGCTAATGTAAATGCAAGCTCAACTTGTTCTATTTGTTCTTTATTGAGATAATTTAGATGAGGGCGAAGTAGCTCGAATGAATCTGCGCCCAAAACCAAAGTTTATTCCTCAGAGGAATTAAATTCTTGAGAATCATCATGGGCATCGATGATAGGTGTTGCCTTTTGGGACACATCAATCCCTGCAGCAATTTCTCTAAGTGCAATCACAGTTGCCTTATCATTTTCAGGTTCAAGCTTAGATGACGCCCCAAGCTTAATCTCTTTAGCACGTGATGACGCTGCTAAGACAATTTTGAATCTGTCATTCATTTGTTTTAAACAATCTTCAATTGTGACTCTTGCCATAAAATTACCCTTTAAAAATTTAGATTATACTATAAGTGTATCATTTTTTCCAGTTTTATTCTCTGTTCCTCATCTAATGCATCCATTTTAAGTCTATGGGATCTTATAATAGATGCTAGATCTTCAGAAGCATTTGCAAACTCATCATTGAACACAATGTAATCAAATGAAATACATTGTTGTATTTCATTTGAAGCTTTAGCTAATCGACCTTCAATGACCGCTTCACTATCTTCATTTCTTTTATTAAGTCGTCGCTTCAGCTCTTCCATACTAGGCGGCAAAATAAAAACTAAGTGCGCTTCAGGAATCTTATCTTTGACGATTCTAGCACCCTGGCAATCTATTTCTAAAATAACATCGAATCCTTGAGAGCGTATATTGGCCAATTGTTGCCAATCTGTGCCATACCATTCACCGTAAACTTCAGCATATTCAGCAAAATCACCTTGGTGGATTTTTTCTTCGAATAATTCTTTACTGATGTAATGATAAGATTTATCACGAATCTCTGACGGCCTTGGTTGACGGGTTGTATAAGAGACAGACACCTTAAGATCTTCAACATGTGCCAAAGCGTGTTTGACCAAGCTGGTCTTCCCCGCACCAGAAGGTGCAGATATAACAAAAATTTGTCCTTTTCTCATTTTACGCATAGTAGCATAATTATAGATATGATAAAATATTTGTTTTTAGGGGATAAAAATGACGAAAACTTGGGAAGCATTATTAAAAGATGAAAAACAAAAACCCTATTTTCAAACCATCCTCTCAAAAATAAAAGATGCTCAATATAGTGGCAAAGTAATATACCCGGAAAGCCAGGATATTTTTAATGCTTTCAAACAAACACCTTTTGATCAAATCAAAGCTGTGATCATGGGACAAGACCCTTATCATGGCCCTAACCAAGCGCACGGATTATGTTTCTCAGTAAAAAAAGGCATCAAAAAACCACCTTCTTTAGTCAATATTTTTAAAGAGCTTAAAAGAGACCTTTATATTGATATTCCTGAGCATGGCTGCTTAGATAGCTGGTCTAACCAAGGCGTATTACTTTTGAACGAATCATTAACTGTTGAAAATGGACAAGCTGGTGCCCACCAAGATTGGGGATGGTCAGTATTCATCCAAAAAGTTTTATCTTTGATTAATGAACATGCCGACGGTATTATTTTTCTATTGTGGGGCAGTCATGCACAGAAACATAGCTCTCTCATCGACGCAAACAAGCACCATATTCTAACATCTTCACATCCCTCTCCGCTTTCAGCGTACCGAGGATTTCTAGGGTGTGGCCATTTCTCAAAAACGAATGAGCTTCTTAACAAACAAGGCAAATCTAAAATAAATTGGGCAACTTAAATTTATTAATTAGCATTTGGATAAGTCACCTCAACATTAGCAACATGATTCAATGTTAAAATTGCATCGCACATTTGCTCAGATGGAGAAACACGCAGAGGCAGCACCAATGTTGTTTCTTTACCTTCAATGGATACAACAACCATCACCTGACAATACCCTTTATGCTCGATTAAAATTGACTTTAAAGTTTTTAAATCATCATTAGTAATTAACTGATTAAGCTTTACGTTTACTATAACTTTATGTTCAGTCCTAAACTTGGCTAGATCCATTACCTGAGCCACTTCAATTCTTGGCTGATTGGTGTAGTTGTCAATGGCCACCTTCCCTTTAACAATCAGGACGTGGTCTTTACTTAACGCAGGTGCAAATTGATCATAAGTATCATTAAAAAAAGCACAGTCACATTGGCCATCAAGGCCTTCTAACTGCATAAAAGCAAATCGACCACCACGCTTTCCTGTCAAAACCCTAATACCTGACATATATCCTGCCACCGTGACAATTTTATTGCTTGAACCTGGTCTAGAAAGCGCCTCAATTGTGAACGATTTTAACTCTGACCGGTACTGATCAATTGGATGACCAGACAAATAAAGCCCAAGGCTTTCTTTTTCGTTCTGTAATTTTTCTGAACTCAACCATGCAGGTGTATCCACATATTCAAACGCCTCTTCATAAGATGCTTGAGTGCTGAATAAATCTTGTTGGCCCTGGGATTCATTTTGTATTTTTAAGTCTGCTAGGCTAAGTGCTTTTTCAATGGATAGAAAAACCACACTTCTATCATATCCAAAGACATCAAAGGCACCAGAGCTCACTAGTGCCTCGAGCACTTTTCGACTTAACTTTTTATGCAAGCGATAACAGAAATCACCTAGGTCTTTAAATTCACCTTTAGCCTGCTCAACTTCTATTTTTTCTGCAACAGCAATACCTACACCTTTTATAGCTGCCAAACCATAAAAAATAGTCTTTCCGTCTTTAACTGCAAATTTAGCACTACTTTTTTGAACACACGGTGGCAACACCTCAAGTTGATTTTTCTTACAATCTTGTAACAACATCATAATCTTGTCAGTATTATCGAGATCTGATGACAACACAGCAGACATAAATGCTGCGGGGTGATGCGTTTTCAACCAAGCCGTTTGATATGTTAATAAGGCATATGCTGCTGAGTGAGATTTATTAAAACCATAACCCGCAAATTTTTCGATCAAATCGAATAATGCTGCAGAAACTTTTTCAGGAATATCTTTTTCTTTTGAGCCTGTAACAAATATTTCCCTCTGCTTGGCCATTTCTTCTGGCTTTTTCTTACCCATTGCACGCCTGAGCAAGTCTGCGCCACCAAGAGTGTACCCAGCCAAGTCTTGAGCAATTTTCATGACTTGCTCTTGGTACAAAATGACACCATAAGTGTCATCAAGGATTGGTGCTAAAGCATTGTGTAAATACTCAATCTGACTTCGACCATGCTTCCTATCCACAAAATCATCGACCATTCCAGATTGCAGTGGACCCGGTCGGTACAATGCAACAAGCGCAACCAAGTCCTCAAACCTATCCGGCTGCAACTTAAAAACAAGTTCTTGCATGCCCCTTGATTCTAACTGAAAAATAGCGGTACTTGCAGTGGTTTGCAGATACTTAAAAGTTTGTTCATCATCGAGTGGGATATCGTTGATATTTAAATTTTTATATGCATCAGATGATTGCTTTAAAATTTGAATGGTCCAATCAATGATGGTTAATGTTCTGAGCCCCAAGAAGTCAAACTTTACTAAGCCCATTGCTTCCACATCATCTTTATCAAACTGTGTCACCGGCTGTTCATTAGCGGGATCCTGATAAATTGGCATAAATTGGTCAATTGCTCTTGGCGCGATTACAACACCCCCAGCATGTTTACCAACATTTCTAACAACACCTTCCAATTTTCTTGCAAGTTTAAATAAATTTGCTACATCCGGCTCCTCATTGATTCTTGATTTTAGTTGAGGCTCTTGCTCAATAGCTTTCTCCAAAGTAATCCCTAGCTCAAATGGAATAAGCTTGGCGATGCCATCCACCATGCCATAAGGCAAC
>JAURNZ010000074.1 GCA_030829925.1 Gammaproteobacteria bacterium
TGATTCCTTTCCTCTACTATTAACTAAAGTTTAGATCAATTTTTAAAATTTGCCTATTTTTTTAATATTTTAATTGCATAGGTTTGTATGCAATGGAACGATGATCCGCAAAAAAATCCTTTTCTATCAACATAGACTTACTAAAAAGCTTATACCCTTCTGGGGCATCCATGGATTCATCTAGTGCCACATACGTTATATTATATGTTATTTTAAGCAAACTGGATTCAATGGTTTCAGAGCGTAAAATTGAATCATCATGACACATAGACTCTAACAATATGCCTTGTTTTGATTTATCTTCAAACATTGGAAGCGCCCACTGTTGAGAGCCTAACAGCTCTTCTCTCTGATGAACCATCACATGCTCATTATTATAAACCATAAGTACGTACATGATTTGATGAGATTTCTGATATTGATTTAATACATGATCTGCCATCTTCAAGTTTTTAAACAACGGATGTGATGTATAAGAATGAATAATATTCTTTGCTGCCAATGTCACAATTTCATTAGAAACTTTTCCATGTTCATATAGTTCAGCTCTAATATTAGTAGCACTGATACATTGATCGTTAGCATCAACAACCATTGGTAAATTTATTTGAGCCCATTCAGGAAAACACTCCAAATAAAATGAGCTATCATCTTTTGCAAAAACAACCAATGCTTTTGTATCCGAAACATGTGAATGCTCAGCGATTGAGTGTTTTACTCTATTCTCCCAGTCTTTTTGATCATATAAACTATCGTACAAAGATATGAACTGAACACGGGAGTGAAGCTTTTCAGGCAATGAAGCTAAGATTATTTTTACTCGCTCATCAAATGACCAAGGATTATTAGGTAAAGGACCAATACCGGAAGAGCCAATTAAAATAATCAACTTTTTAGCCTGAGCTAACGCCTGAATACAATTTTCAAGATGACCTTTATGGAATGGCTGAAACCTTCCAATGAATACTGCAATATCGATCAATTTACTTCCTAATATTAAGATGTCAAATAGATAATCCAAACAAAATTTATGCTAACATAACCTTCATGACAAAATCCAACTTGACCGAGACAAACATCATTAACCTATTTAAATCTTCCGCTATAACAGATCACTTTAATAATGATGCAGCCACTATTCACATTAATCATACTGCTTGCACAATCAGCCAAGACACACTTAACGAAGGCATTCATTTTGACTCATCATTTTGTTCAGCTGCTGACATTGCACATAGAGCATTTTGTGCGAATGCTTCTGATATGGCAGCAATGGGACTCAATGGTACACATTTAATGCAAAGCTTATCCCTACCCAAATCCATGTCTTTTACATGGTGTCAAACTTACGCAGAAACATTGTTAAAGCTTTGCAATGAAAACAACATTGAGCTGATTGGAGGAGATACATGTCAATCCAATATGTTAAGCATTACCATGACCATTCTAGACATGTCTCAAAAGCCCCATACACTGTCAAGAAGAGGTGCTAAACCAAATGACTTCGTATACCTTAGCAAACCCACTGGCAGTGCTCATTTAGGCCTAATTGCGCTGCAAACCAATATAACTGTTGATGAAACCTTCTTAAAGGCTTATTTGCGTCCGAACCACGAAGCCAAGCTAGGTCAATCCTTATTGGCCACATATCCACAATTGTGTTGCATGGATGTAACGGATGGTTTATATCAAGATTTAGAAAAATTATGCAAACTTAACCAAGTCAATGCATGTATAGATATCGATGCCATCCCAGAACACCCTTCATTTCAATCTAGCTGTCAAACACTCAATCTCTCTATTCCCGAAACGAAAGTCACTGGTGGTGAAGACTATGCTTTATTAATTATAGGGCCTGAAAATTTAGCACATATGGTTGATGCTAATCTCTATAAAATTGGGATGATCACTGAACAAAGCTCAATTCCACACATCACATGGCAATATCAGAATAAATCATTTACACCAAGCGCTATAGGCTTCAGCCACTTTCCTGATTAATTCGTTCAATGGCTTTATAGATGGTTTGTTTTGAGACGCCCGTATACTCTCTAACAACTTCTACCAGTTTTTTACCATGCAAATACGGCATTAAAACCTTCAATAAATCAGTCATTTCATGGTGTCGATGACTCGACTCAGCCCCCTGGATCAAAAATACAATTTCTCCCCTATCTTGCCGATCACGATGAACCCACTGATACAATTGTCCCAGTGGCAATTGTTTAATTGTTTCAAATTGTTTGGTTAATTCCCGGGCAATGACGGCGATACGCATCAATCCAAAGACCTGGATGCTATCCAGCAATGTTTGCTGAATACGATGAGGTGACTCATAAAAAATCAACGTTCTAGTATCAAGTACTAGCCGCTGTAAGCATTTAACCCTTAGGCTTTGTTTTGCAGGTAAAAACCCTTCAAATGAAAATTCATTGGTTTCAAGCCCACTGGCACTTAAAGCGGCAACCATTGCACAAGGTCCTGCAATAGGAATCACTTGAATGCCCTCAAGCTTAAGTAAACGTACCAAGTTAAAACCTGGATCACTGATTAAAGGTGTGCCAGCATCACTAACCAAAGCAATATCCTTACCTTGATTGAGTAACTGCAAAAGGTATTTTGATTTTTCTTTTTCATTATGATCAAAGAATTTATCCAGCGGTTTTTTTATGTTATAGTGTTGCAATAGTTTAGTGGTATGCATCGGATTTTCACAAGCAATCAAGTCAACTGATTTTAAAACATCAATGGCATGAAATGAAATATCCTTTAAATTACCAATAGGTGTTGCAACAATGTATAGTTTTCCAGACACGAGATTTATTATGAACAAAAAATTTAACTTTGCCAACGTATTTAGCTTATCATGCATAATCATTCTAACCCTTTTACCCGGGTGCTCATCTGAATCTGAGTCAACAGCACAAACAGAAAAAAAAGCAGATACCATTAGTATTAAGGATCAATTATCAGCCCTACAGTCAGCCAACAAAACACTCTATACCAATCCAAAAGCAGCAAACAATGTTGCAAACGAGTCAGAAAACTGGAGCATTGAAGGAGAAGCCCTAGCACAAAGACAGTGGCTACATACACAACAGCAAGCAAACCGTGGTGATTATGATCAAGCATGGCGAATGATTCATGAGATTAATCATGTGCAATTACCTAAAGCCACCCAAGCAGAACTTTCAACGCTATATTGGCAATTGGCTACGATGCTGAATATTTGTCCCCAACGTCAAGGCACTCATATGCAGCAATTCAACTATCTAGCAGCAACTAATAATACACAGTGTGATCAATACATCGAAAATGATTTGAAAACATTAATGCCTTTAGTGAATGATATTAATTCACCAGAGTGGGCTAAAAATCTAAACGCTTGGCATGAACAACACACCACACATTGGGCCAATGAATTTATCAAATGGCATAAACTTAAAGATGCAAACCGTACGCAGAAACAAATTGCTGTTATCCTTCCGTTGAGTGGTGAATTTGCTAAA
>JAURNZ010000075.1 GCA_030829925.1 Gammaproteobacteria bacterium
ATTAGCAAACGCCATTGCCAATGGTTTCATCGCCATGGATGGGGCTATGATAGCCATTACAGCGGTTGTATTGATTAAATTTGTGGCCGGGATGTTACAGTCTCTATTTACCATGCTAAACAGCTGTTTTCAGTTTATGAGAGATGAAACTAAGTCATTAGATACTTTAAATGGTGGACATACAGATACAGTGTTATACCAAAGTACGATGTTTGTTGCAGGCTTTACTGGTCTTTATGTATTGAGTGTCTTTGCTTCACCAGTGACGTTTGGCATTGTTAGTAGTATTGGTTGTATTGCACTTGCTATTGGTATGCTTAAGTCAGATGACAAAGGTGAGGGATTGGATGGTGATGAATCAGGTCCTTATGTTGGTTTAGATGGTATAAGTCCATCTTCTTCTAATGCTTCTAAACTTAATCTTTTTTCAGATGACTCGCCAAAACATCCAGAACAGAATTCACAAAGCGGTAGCTCTCTTCTGGACCAAAGCGGTGAGCAAGGCTCGTTGCTTCTGTGATGCTGACTTTGAAAGGGATGTCCATTCGATAAGTGATTTCATAAGCGCCGAGTCTTAATATGGCTAACTCAATGGGTGTGATTTCCTCGATGGGGCGATTTGCAGCCTCACAAATAGCTTTATCTAAGGTGTCGATGTGTTCGATGACACCCAGTAATGTTTGTCTGAAAAAGTCTGCATCAATGCTGGTTGGTTTTTTATCGTCAAGGTGATTGAGTACCAGCTCCTTAACATCTGTATGATCAAAATACCACTGGTAAAGTGCTTGAACGACTGTTTGTCTTGCGTGTTGTCTAATAGACATTATTTTTGCTCCTCAAGCCCTAGAATGATGTTTTTAAAGGCTGCAATGTCTTGGAATTTCAAATAAACAGATGCAAAGCGCAAATAAGCAACTTCATCATAGTTTTTTAAATGTTCCAGGACAACTTCACCAATTTTGGAAGTTGTAATTTCTCTTTCGGGTGCTTGACAAATTTTATATTGAATTTGGTCAAATAGTTTTTCTAATGCATCTTGGTTGATCGGGCGTTTCTCAAGTGCGCGCATGATCCCGTTCTTGAGTTTAACTTCATTGAATTGACAGGTTTCCCCAGAGCGTTTAACGACTCTGGGGTAACTGAATTGTAAAGTTTCAAAGGTTGTAAATCGTGCATTACAAATCGGACATTCGCGACGTCGTTTAATGTTGTTTTGTGGCAACATAATTCTTGAGTCGATCACTTTTGTATCATCGTGTTTGCAATAGGGGCAGTGCATTAGCCTAAGTAATCCGTTGAAATAGGAAATTGAGAAGCTAGGTTAGCTACTTTTTCCTTGAGTTGAGCTTCGTCATAATCTTGATGAATCACATTTGCAATAATGTTACCAATTTCAATGACCTCATCAGCTTTCATGCCTCGTGTCGTAATGGCAGGTGTCCCAATTCTAATGCCACTTGTTACAAAGGGTGATTGTGTGTCATTAGGCACAGTATTTTTATTGGTAACAATCCCAATGTCTTCAAGTGATTGTTGAATTTTCTTACCTGTTAAACCGTTGGGCATTAAATTAATTAATACTAGATGGTTAAGGGTTTGGTTAGAAACAATAGAGACATTATTTTTTTTAAGGGTTTCTGCTAGTGTATGCGCATTTTCCATCACTTGCTTTTGGTAATCGATGAAAGCGGGTGACAGTGCTTCTTTATAAGCCACTGCTTTTGCAGCAATGACATGCATTAAAGGACCGCCTTGTACACCAGGAAAAATGCCTGAATTTAATTTTTTAAAGATATCAGGGTTGCGCTTGGCCATGATCATACCACCACGAGGCCCTCTGAGAGTTTTGTGTGTGGTTGTTGTGATGACATCTGCATAGTCGGCAGGCGATGGAAATAGCCCTGCAGCAATTAAACCTGCAACATGTGCTATGTCAGCCAATAAATATGCGCCAACTTCATCAGCTATGGCTCTAAACTTTGCCCAGTCTAAAATACCAGGATATGCAGAGAAGCCTGCAATGATCAATTTTGGTTTGTGCTCAACAGCAAGTGCTCGCACAGCATCATAATCAATTAAACCTTCATTGTTAACACCATATGCAATGGCATGATAAGTTTTTCCAGAAGAATTTACTGGGCAACCATGGGTTAGATGTCCGCCAGCAGAAAGGTCCATGCCTAAGATTGTATCACCAGGTGATAATAACGCATGAAAGACACCTTGGTTTGCTTGTGAGCCAGAGTGTGGTTGAACATTGACATAATCTACATTAAAAAGCTTTTTCGCCCGTTCTATTGCTAAATTTTCTACAATATCTGCAAATTCACAGCCTGCATAATAACGTTTGCCTGGATAGCCCTCGGCATATTTGTTTGTAAGTGCATTGTTACTCGCAAGTACGACCTGAGGACTTGCATAATTTTCAGAAGCAATCAAGTTGATTTGATTGTTCTGACGAATAGATTCTTGATGTAAACAATGGACGACTTCTGGGTCAAAATGGCTTAATTGGTCAAGTAATGTCATATTTTTGAAAGTAATTCTCCTAAATAATTACCTAAATCATACCAAGGTTGCCAAAATATTGCCACAAAGTCTTTTTTAAAGCACCATTTGTACGTAAGAAATATAATGATGGGCTATATAAAATTGTATTGACTCGATCACTTTTCCCTGTTTGAAAAAAGGTTAATTCATCTTGTGTGAATATAATGCCAAAATCTATTTTGTCTGTTTGAACCTTTGATGCAGCACACTGTATCATATAGCAAATGTTTTGAAATAGCTTATCTGACTCAAGGTCGTCACCAATAAAAATAAAGGTTTTAGCTTTATTATTTTGCCATATAGGATATGTATTTTTTTGTTCAACAGCCCATGTTGTTGTATTAGCGATGTCTAGATAAGTTGTCATACCATGTACTTTATCATTGTGAAATCAAATATTCCAAATAAAGACGTGTCAATGAAGGATTTTTTCGGCATAATAGATTCTATAAATGATGGTAAGAAAGTATTTAATTTTATTGATTGTATTTAGTTTTTGCTGTGGCAGTGCAGTTGCTACATCAAAATTTGTCATTCATGACTTTTCAATAACCTTGCAATCAGATGTAAAAAAAGCAAATGAAAATATTGTAAATGGTCTTAAGAATTATTTTTCACGTTTTGAAGACGTAGATCCTAATAATATAGAAGATATATTAAGTGGTTCAAAACGCAACGTTCAAAAGTCTTTGGAAGTATATGGTTATTTTTCACCTAATATCAAAATTAGTCATCGACATACAAATAATAAGATATTTGTTGATTATAGTGTTTTAAAAGGTCAACAAGTCAGTGTTGTAGGCCTTGATATTAGTATTCCTAGTAAAGTTGTTGATAAAGTGGGCTTGAAAAAAGATTTAAATAATCTGTATGCACTTAATAATAACCCATATGATGGCATCGAACTTGCAAAAATAAACGATAATGTTTTAGATAAAGTAAGAAGCACTGGATACCCTTTTGCAGAATTCGAAGAGGCATCTATGTCGTTCGTAAACCCATTGAAAATTGTTCTTAAGCTTAAGCTTAATTTGAACCAATATTATGAATTTGGTGATATCATAATAAAAAATTCTAAGGCTTTAAAAACATCATTTATTAAGAGTTATGCAAACTTTAAACCAGGTGATCCGTACAATAGCATCTTATTAAATCAATTCCAAAAAGATTTGGTTAGTTCTGGTTTTTTTGATGAGGTAACCGTCCATCCTATCAATTGGAATACGCAAAATAAAAGAGTACCTATTGTTGTAGATGTAGAAGACACTAAGCCTTGGACAAGAAATTATACCGTTGGTTACGATGATAAATATCATTTCGGTGGAAGCGTTGGTTATAAAATCAAACCATACAACAGGATGGGGCATTCACTTGAGTTTTTTCTTAGGTTAGCAACCAATGACTACATTCAATTAAGGACAAATTATATTGTTCCGAGTGCCCGGCCACTTGAGCGTATTTATTTATTTGCATCACAAATAGTTACTCAAAATTTAGTTGCAGGTGAAGCAGAGAGCGCATTGTTAACAGCGGCCTTACAGCAGCGCTATAAAAATTGGTTAATTATACCAGGTTTCAATATGTTTATTGAGCACTCGATGCCTAATAATGAGTCCAATTATACAACTGAGCTAATTTATCCTCAAATTAACGTACTCTATAAAGTAAAGTATCCATATCAATGGTTAGATCGTTTTTCGTTTGGAGCAAGCTTTATGGCCGCAAGTGAACAAATGTTGTCAGGCATTTCAATGGATAGAATGATTCTCAGAAGTGAGGGGGTGATTCCGATAAGTGAACGGCTGAAACTACATTTGCTTGCTAATTTTGGCGCATTATCTAGTTCTAGTCTTAATGATGTACCTTTGAGTTTGAAATTTTTTGCTGGTGGTCCTGATAGTATTCGCGGATACTCATATAATGAATTTGGGCCAGGTCGTTATGAAAAAAACCTAAGTTATGAGCTACAATATTCTTTAAGTAGTTTATTAGACACATTTGTATTTGTGGACCAAGGTAATGCAAGTGATGCTTGGGACAATAAATTAAAGTCAAGTGTGGGTGTGGGGATGATGTTGAATTTTAAAGTGATAGGTCTCAAATTTTCTTTAGCACATGGGTTAGATGATGATGCAGATCCGTTCAAACTTCAATTTACTGTTCAATCTATGGATTAATCATGAAATATAAGAAAACAATATTTTTTGTCTTATGCATTGCCTTTCTTTGGTGTCTCCCTCGGATAACTGGTTTTGTTACAAGTCAGTATATAGATCGAAATCAAAATTTAGTACATGTGAGTGGGTTAAGTGTAAGCTTAACAAAAATTAAGGCTAATAAAATAAGTCTTACATATGGATCAAGCATAATTCATTTAGAAAACTTACGAGTAAGTATGCAGCCGTGGCAGTGGTTATATCGTGGCATACATTTTGATGACGTTAAGATTAATTCATTAACAATAATCAATCGTGATAGTGATTTAACGTCTGAAGAAACTAAGTCATCTGCCATAAAAAAAATGCCATTTGTAGCATCGATGAAAAGTGTATTAATAAATGAGGTAAAAGTTGATGACTTTAGTTTAGGAAAAGTAGACGGTAGAATCGAAAATAAAGGTTTGTTTGGAAAAAAAATAATGCTGACATTTCATGGGTTACAAAAATCAACCATAGAAATCGAATCAACCAATGGTAAATTTACAAATTTTACATATAAAATTGTTGCTCTTAGTCATAAGGTTTCGGGTTTGTTCGCTTTAAAAGCAAATAATATCAACTTTGTTGTAAATGAGTTTAAGGATATCTACCCCAAAGGTTTACATGTCACACATGACAACAATGTTTGGGTTGTTTCTGATTATATCAACAAAAAAGACATCATTGGTAAGATAGGTGGAACGAATGGATTTGTTAACTTTGTTCATAAAAATGTAGACATGGCCTTTAAGTATAAAAATCGTGATTGGACACTTGAGTTTAAAAGTAGACATTTAGATTTAGATTTCAAACATGCTAAAAGTTTAAAGGGGATTATAAAAATGAATGAATACCCTTTTATGGACCGACTTTTAACGGGCGTAATTTTTGCCAATAAGAACAGTAATAATTTAAAAATTAATGGCCAGTTACATGCGTTCAATTATTTATCTAAGGATAAGCTTCAATTTAATATTTCAAACGTTGGTGCAGCGCTTTCTGGAATGATCAATTATGTTTTTGAGAATGGTGATCGTTTTAATATTCGCCTTGATAAAAAACAGAATGAACAGATATTAAAATTGAAACAAGATGGAAAAATTAATCATGCTGCATTTAATGCAAGTCAGATTGTATATTTATTTAAGGATCATTTTGAGATAGGTTGGTTGCCTATTAAGTATGGTGAATATATATGGAAAAATAAGAAAAAAACTCAATTTTCATTATTTGATAACGGAGTGCGTATAGCACCGGATTGTTTTGTGAATGATATTCGAGGCAGTGTGTGTTTTTCACTTAATTTGGGTCAAGCAAGTGAACAAAGTGGTATTGTAATTAATTATATGGCTAAAGAAAAAATTGATTTTTCAGATTGGATTCCAAAACCATTTATCATTTCCGACTTTAAATTTAAGGGATCCATCAATTTAAAATATCTAATTGCTGAAAAGTATCCAATCATAGACATAGAAATTGAAGACTCCACTTTTCAGTTTGATCCATTAATTATGGCTGAAATTCCATTCTCAATGCATTCATATATTAATGAAGGAAAGGGTGTCATACATTTTCGTGATGGTACATGGACATATGATATGAAATTAATTACAGCGCAAGGTGGTCAAATAGTTCTAGATAGTCAGAAAGAACAAAACATTCAATGGTCTAATTTGTTATCTGGATATCAAAATGATACATTTTCAATTTCTAATGGTTCAGGTCATTGGAATCAAAAAGATTATACATGTCATATGGATATTGATTTTAAAGGAGGGGAAGTGCTTCTTTCAGATTATTATCCCAAAGTCTCAAACCCAGTTAAGGTAAACCGATTTAACATCCCAATCAATTTTACATTTCGTTTGACTAATAGTGCACCAATTAAATTAAATGTTTTGGGTATTGAAGGGTTAATTAATATTGATTTATCAGTAGTAGAAAAAGAATCTGTGTGGATTGCTAATGGTGAAATTTATATGTTGCCTGGTGGTATTTTTAGAAAGAATGTTGAACCTGTAACTGTAAAAGAAGCTAAGATTCTTTATTATAACAATGATGTGTTGGACCCATTCATTCAACTTTCCCTAGAAAAACGTCAAACATTATTAACTCGACAGGATCAAATTTCAAATTATAAAGATGAACTTCTAGGTGTTATATTCTATGGTAAGCTAAGAAATTATCAAATTCAGACATATTCTTCTCCTTCGGGGATAAGCGAATTTATAATTTTACAAACGGTGCTTATTAATCCAATCTTGTTTTCAAGTCAAAACAGTAGTGACTCATCAAATTTGCTAGGTTCTTTAGCAAGCTCTATTAGAGATATAAGAATGCTGCTACCAATAGATCAAATTACTTTTAGACCAGCTGAGCGTAACGAGTCATTGATTGATCCTTATGAAGAGTCTTCAACTGTTTCATTAATGAAGCGAATCACTCAGTCAGTTGGTTTGTATGCTCGTCTTGGATCATTACCCCAAGACAATATATTTAGCCTGATCTATCGTCGTCCAAACCGCAATGTAGGCACGCAGCTTTATTCAAATTATGAGTCACAAGGTATTAATTTAGTGTTTTCAAACTAAAGACAATATACAATTAACCAAAAAAAATATATTAATCTAGCTTATGTTTTGCAATAAATAATACGGAGATAAGCTTTTTTC
>JAURNZ010000076.1 GCA_030829925.1 Gammaproteobacteria bacterium
ACAGCGCCTGTCATTTCATTGCATTTATCTAGATGGTGAAGATAGGCGCGAGAATGATTGCAACATGTGAAGCATTCACAATCAGGGTCTAGTGGCGAAAAATCATTTTTATATCTTTTGTTGCGAATTTTAATGACACCTTTATGTGTAAATAAATGTCCATTTCTCGCATTTCTTGTTGGCATGACGCAGTCAAACATGTCAATTCCAGATCTGACTGCATTCATAATGTCTGAAGGTGTGCCAACACCCATTAAATACCTTAATTTATCAACGGGCATTTTATAAGCGAAATTGGATACGATATCATCCATTTTGTCTTTGGGTTCTCCAACTGAAAGTCCGCCTAATGCAAATCCATCAAAAGGCAGGGCGCATGTTTCATCTAATGAACGCTGACGCAAATCATGATGAAAACCACCTTGAATAATGCCAAAAAGGTGGCAATTATCTTTAGTTTTAGCTTGAATGCATTGTTTTGCCCAGTCAAGTGATCGAATCATAGCTTTTTCTACAGCATGTTTTTCTGCAGGTAAACCAATGCACTCATCAAAGGCCATCATGATGTCACTATTTAGTTGTTGTTGAATGTGAATGGCTTTTTCAGGTGTTAAATAGTGTTTTTGACCATTATAAGGAGAACGAAACATCACGCCTTCGTCGGTAATTTTATTAAGTGTTGCTAAGCTGAATACCTGAAAACCACCAGAATCAGTTAATATTAACCTATCCCAGCCATTGAATTTATGTAGCCCGCCATGTGCCTCAATTAATTCTGGACCAGGCCTTAGCATTAGATGAAATGTATTGCCTAAAATAACATCCGGGTCAATTGCCTTTAACTGTTCAGTAGTCAGTGATTTGACAGCGCCACAAGTGCCAACGGGCATGAATGCTGGTGTTCTAATTTTTTTGTTGTTAAGTGTAGCAGTTCCAGTTCTAGCTTTTTTATCTGTATGTGTAATGTTTAATTGAATGCTCATAAAATACCTTCTATATGATTAACATGGCATCACCATAACTGTAAAAGTTAAGTTTTGCCTCGATGGCTGTTTGATAACATCGGTGTGCCTCCTCAGTGCCTATTGCAGAACAAATAAGCATAAATAAAGTTGATTTAGGCAGGTGGAAGTTTGTTAATATGCCATCGACAACTTGCCATTGAAATCCAGGGTGTATGAAAATATCAGTGTATCTAGCGCCTGAGGTGACTTGTGGCTGACGCCAGGTGTCCTCAAGTGTTCTTACAGAGGTGGTGCCAACAGCAATGGTTCGACCATTGTTTTGTTTGGTTGTTTTTATTAGGTCGATGATTTCATCGGTGATGATGTATTGTTCATCATGCATGACATGTTGTTTAATGTCGTTGTGTTTGACTGGCAAAAAAGTTCCAAGGCCAACATGTAATGTGATAAAGTCATGAGGGCAAGGCAGAGTGCTTAAAATTTCGTTTGTAAAATGTAAGCCAGCTGTAGGTGCTGCTACTGCGCCTGCATGCTTTGCATAACATGTTTGATAATTTGGATCTAGTCGTTTATCTGACTTGATGTAATGTGGCAAAGGTGTTGCGCCATACTGATTAAGGAATGATTCAATGTTTGTTTTGGTTTTAAAATGAGCTTTTTTTATAAGTGTACTAGATGTTTCCTCAATAACTACATTTTCACCTGATTCTAAAACCAATGTGGTGGGAAGTTTTAGTTTATGGTTGGATTGTGTCATAACCATTGCTTCTTTGTCTGAAACTATGGTTTCAACAAATAATTCAACTTTAGCCCCGGTGATTTTAAATGCTTTTAGTCTGGATGGAATAACTTTGGTGTTATTCATAATGAGACAATCATTAGGATTAAGGTAGGATACAATTTCCTCAAAAGGTTTTATTTCAATGTTTTGAAATTGCTTATTATAAACGAGCAAATTCGAATGCTTAGATTTTTTTTGGGCAATCAATTCTACAGGTAAATTAAAGTCAAAACGGTTTATATCCATTTGCTTTATGCTAACCATATAAAAGTTATGTGACAAGTAAAAAAATAGTCTACAATTAGATAAGTATTGACCGGGTGTCGATTTGAGGTTAAATTGTACGTTTAGGCAGGCGCGTAGCTCAGCGGTAGAGCACCACCTTGACATGGTGGTGGTCGGTGGTTCGATCCCACTCGCGCCTACCATTTTATAATGTTAGGAGTAATATATTATCGAAAAAAGAAAAAATCGTGTAAATGAACAAATAAGAGTGCCACACGTAAAATTTATTGATGAGAATGGAACCCTCATCGGAGAAAAATACCCAACTGATAAAGCATTATCACATTGTAAAGCTATTGGATTAGACTTAGTAGAAGTTGTTCCAAATACATCACCACCTGTTTGTAAGGCGCTAGATTTTGGAAAATTCCGTTTCCAAGCTGCAAAGAAAAAGCAAGTTGTAAAAAAACAACAGCTTAAAGAAATTAAATTAAGACCAGGGATTGGTGATGAAGATTATAGAGTAAAGTTAAAAAGGACCAAACAATTTTTAGAGGGTAACAACAAAGTAAAAGTTTCTTTGCGTTTTCGTGGTAGAGAAATTATGCACTCTGGTATTGGTTTTGCGCTTGTTAACCGTATGGTACAAGATTTAGAGGAAATTTGCGTTGTAGAAAAACCTGCATCATCCGAGGGTCGCCAAATTATTATTATACTCGGGCCAAAAAAAACACCTAGTTAGGCATTATTATCATTGACAACCAATTATATTTATGTGAAGATTGGTTGGTAAAAATTTAAATATTTCGATTAAAGGAATTTGATTTATGGCAAAAGCAGCCAACAAAACATGTAAGAGCGCTAAGAAGCGTTTTGTAACAAAGCCAAATGGCGATGTTAAATTCAGAAGAGCTAAAAGAGCGCACATACTTTCGCACGAAAATCAGAAAGTAAAACGCCAGAGACGTCGTAATCAAGTTGTCAAAGTGATTGCTGACGTTAAGAGAATTAAACGACTACTCGGGGAAATCTAAACATGACTAGAGCAAGAACAGGCGTTGTTTCAAGACGCTCTCATAAAAAAATTCTCAAGCAAGCACGTGGTTATTATGGTGCTAGAAGGAAAGTATTCAGAGTAGCTAAACAAGCTGTCATTAAAGCTGGACAATATGCTTACCGTGATAGAAGACAAAGAAAGAGACAATTCAGACAACTCTGGATTATTCGATTGAATGCTGCGGTTCGTGAACATGGTTTATCTTACTCACAATTTATTCACTTACTTAATCAGTCAAACGTAACACTTAATCGTAAGTGTTTATCAAATATGGCTATCGAAGACAAAGCATCTTTTGCTAAGTTAGTTGCAGAGTTAAAAAAGCAAGCCGCATAAATGGATTTAAAACAAGCTGATATTGATCATGGCCTTAGAGCCATTCAACAAGCTGTAACAACAACAGACCTTGAAACTCAAAGACTCCATTGGATGGGGAAGCAAGGTCTAATTACCCAAGCTTTTAAAACAATTGGTCGTCTGTCTGTTGAAGAAAAGCCAGCAGTTGCTAAACAATTAAACGAGTTCAAATCTCAAATCATTGATGTGCTTGCAAAGCAAAAAGAACTTGTTAAAAAAATCGAGTTACAGAAAGCTATTGACGATAAAATCGATGTCACGCTTGAGCCTAGACTTCTTACTCAAGGTCATCACCACCCAATTCATCAAGTCATAAAAAAATTAAATTATTTTTTTGCACAGAGAGGCTTTGAGTCCAGAAGTGACTACAACCTTGAAATCGAAGATGAATGGCATAATTTTGAATTATTAAATATTCCAGCGCATCACCCTGCAAGATCAATGCAAGATACTTTTTACTGTGGTGAAAAGATTTTGAGGACTCATGTCAGTGCAGCTCAACCACGTATACTCAAGAATTCCAAGTTACCATTAAGTGCAGTTGTTTTTGGCAGGGTGTTTAGGTGTGATACGCCTGATGCTACGCATACCCCTGTTTTTCATCAAATGGAGTGTTTACGTATTGATCGCCATTGTAATTTTGGTCATCTTAAAACAATTATTGAAGACTTTATCACGTTTTTATTTGGTGAGAAATTACCTATTAGATATAGAGCAAGCTATTTTCCATTTACTGAACCATCAGTAGAGATTGATGTTTGGATGCCTGAAAAAAAAGCTTGGCTTGAAATTTTAGGTGCTGGTATGGTACATCCAAATGTTATTAAGAATGCTGGCCATGACCCATCTGTTTATCGTGGTTTTGCCTTTGGCGTAGGTATTGAGCGTTTAGCGATGTTATATTTCGATCTTGATGACGTTCGTGAATTATACAATAGTGATCTATCTTTACTTGGAGATTGTTATTTATGGCAATGATACTTTCACCTAAATGGCTACAATCTATTTTAGGGTGTGAATTTCATCTAGAAAATACTACTGATAAATTATCTCAATTAGGTTTGGAAACTGAACTTATTTCAGCTTCTACTGATGTGCTTTATAATATTGTCGTCGGAAAAGTTATTGCAACTGAACAACATCCAGATGCAGACCGATTAAAAGTTTGTAAAGTAGATGTTAATCAACCTGAACATTTAACCATTGTTTGCGGCTGCCCAACAGTAACAGAAGGTATGGTTGTTGCGGTTGCAATGGATGGTGCAAAATTACCTGGAATGACTATTAAAGCTTCTAAGTTGAGAGGTGTTGCTTCTCAAGGTATGTTATGTACTGCGTTAGAGTTAGGTATGTCCTCTAAGAAAAGTTCGCTACTCTCTCTTCCAGCGGATACACCGATTGGTAAGCCAATTACAGAGGTTTTATCATTAGACAAACAATGGATGGAAGTAGAAATCACTCCGAATAGAGGCGATTGTGTAAGCGCATTGGGTGTTGCAAGAGAAATTTTAATTGGAATGCAGCAAGATTTTAATACGCCATTGACACAAATGCCTTGTGGTAAGCCAGATTTATTAGGTTCGGTTGACACAAGTTGTACTAGTTATGCTTACGCACAGATAGATATCAAAACTGAATCAAACCCCAAGTTATCTGAACACATTGATTATCAGCTACATGTTGCTGGGTTAAATCGTGTAAGTCCAATTGTAGATATACTTAATTATATTATGTTATACACTGGTCAACCAATGCATGCATTTGATTTTAGCAAGCTTAAAGGGAAAGTTTGTGTGCGTTACGCCAATTCTGGTGAATCGATTCATTTATTAGATGGTCAAGACATAACATTAGAGACCAGTGATTTGGTTATCGCAGATGATAATGGCCCAATTGCTTTAGCAGGGATTATGGGTGGTGAGCATTCAAAAGTGACAGATGAAACATCTTCTATCTTATTGGAAAGCGCCTGTTTTGATCCCGTCGTAATAGCCAAAACAGCAAAACGTTTAGGTATAACCACAGATGCAAGCTATCGTTATGTTAGAGGCACTGATCCTGAATTAGTCGAGTTTGCATTGTCAGAAGCAGTTAAAGTTATCAGCGAAACCTACGAAACCAATCCTGTATCTTCTGGTGTTGTATTCAATAAACAAGAAAAAGAACCTATTCGTATCGGTATCAAAGATGTTCATGATTATCTTGGTTTAGAAATAAATATTGGTCAACTTACATCATATATGCGGTTAATTGGTTGTCATGTCATGATTGAAGAATCTGAATACATAACTGTTGAAGTTCCTTCTCATAGAAATGATTTACATTTTTATTATGATTTAATTGAAGAAGTTGCAAGATTGGTGGGGTATGAAAATTTACCTAAATCTGAATTAACATGTCAACCACTGAATCAAGAAGATAAAGAATTAGCAAGGCATTTTCAATTGATTGAGGTATTAGTTGCTAGAGGCTATCAAGAACTTTACAGTCTTAGTTTGCAATCCATAGCTCATGCTTCAATGTTCGCTGATGAGAATACATTAATCCATCTAGATAACCCATTATCAGAAGAATATGCGGTTATGAGACCATCAATATTATCTTCGTTATTATTGCAAATAAAACATTGCCTTAATCATTTTGTTAGATCAGGTAAATTAGTCGAAGTAGGGGATTGTTTTGAAAAGCCCTCAATTGCTTATAAAAAATTAGGTTTAGCAGCATTTGGTGATAAAGATGATCCTGAAGATAATACGAATACGTTCATGCGTATTAAACAAGATATTCATGCAGTTATTCATCGTCTTAAGCCAGGTATGACAGTAAAGTACCAAACGGCGGCTGAGCTGTCTGATTTGCCGCTTGGTTGGCACCCAAATCAAACTGCTCAGATTGTACTCAATGATACGGTCATTGGGTATGTAGGTTGCTTGTATCCAAGTCTACAACAAGACATTGCTGTTGATATTTATGCAGCTGAAATAGATTTAAATATGCTTGATAAGCAATCAGTGGTTTTTGTTAAGCCACAAGTACAATCTAAATTTCCGCCTTCAACAAGAGATTTATCCTTTTGGGTGAATTCATCTGATTGTGCAGGTTTAATAAAAGATCAGATTTCAGGTGTTTCTGAGTTGTTGACTCAAGTTGATATGGTAGATGATTATTATTCAGAGCAAGAAAGTCAAAGAAGTTTGACATTTAGATTGACTTTTCAATCGTTTACTAAGACACTTAAGGATAAAGAAATTGACAAAATTATTGAAAATACAATTGCAATTTTAGCTAAAGATGGTATAAATCTTAGAGACCATTAAAGAATTTATATAAGTATTTAAACGGAGACGATACATTCATGAAAACATTAACTAAAAATGACATAGCTGAAAAATTATCAAAATTAATGGGTATGCCTAAAAGTGAGGCCATGAATTTCGTTCAGTTATTCTTTGATAACATTGTTGATGTTATTGCGGATAAAGAGTCTTTAAAATTATCTGGTTTTGGTAACTTTATGGTTAATTTTAAGAAATCTAGACCAGGTAGAAATCCAAAAACTGGCGAGGATAAAGTAATCTCTGAAAGACATGTAGTTACATTTAAGCCAGGTTCTAAGTTTAAAGAAAAGCTACTCAGTAAGTCACATCATGATTTTAAAGAGCTAGAAGAAGCCTAAATTGTTTTCGGGACGACTGGATTTGAACCAGCGACCTCTTGCGCCCCATGCAAGTACGCTACCAAGCTGCGCCACGCCCCGAATGTTTTAATCTAACGTTAATCTTATAAACTGTCAATGATTGTTGTTTTTTAAAGTGGTGTATATGTCGCCTCAGACAAAAACGATGTTTCTTTTTGTTTACTTTGATTAAATAGACTGCAAACACTCAGTTTGGCATCATGAATGCCAATGATACTATCTTTATTATGGTTGCTACTATCTATTACATCTGAGTGTGAAATGGTCAGCACAGTTGCCTTAGGAAAACGTTGATAAATCGACTTTAGATATTGAATTTCACTTGCTGAATCTACTTTCCCAAAAGGTTCATCTAAGGTGATAAGCTTGATATTATCTGGATTCTGCAACAATAAACGACATAAAATAAATCTTTGTTCTTGACCACCTGATAATTCACCGATGATTTGATCTAGCTGGATGTCTCCTTTTTGATCCCCAAAATAATTTTTTACAATATCTAACATATCACAATCTGCCGTTTTATTTCTTTGATCTTCTGTCATGGCTGCTAATAATTCCTCTTTCCAGGTTTTTGTTCTATCAACAATGGCTGTTTGCGTGACGTGTATGATTTGACTCTCATCTGGCAAATACATGCTACCGTAACCAAGTCTATAATTACCTGAGATTGCTTTTATAATGAGTGACTTGCCTGTACCAGAGTCACCTTTGATAAGCACTTTTTTACCTGCTTCTATTGAAAAGTTTAGTTTATAATTATACGCAAAGTTATTTGCAAATACATACTCTTGATTTGGTTTTAACTGCTGTTGAGGTGTGTTTTTAAATAATATTGGTTGTGAGTTTGGCTGATCACCCAGCTGTGAAATACAATATTGTCCATTTAATAAATGAGGGTCTAGATCATCCCAGGTA
>JAURNZ010000077.1 GCA_030829925.1 Gammaproteobacteria bacterium
TGTACCTGCTGCATTGTATGATTGAGCATCACTTGCTGGAATGGCTAAACCAGTACCTGAAGCAACCACACCACCAAGGTAACGATCACTTTTAGCCTCTGCAAGCATTTGATCATCAGGAGATTGACTACAACCAGCCAACACCATGCTACCTAATGCAATTGTTAAAACTGTTTTATAATTTAGATTCATAATAATGTCCCTAATTTTTGTATAATCATTTATTGCTTTCAGTTTGATCGACAGAAGAACCTAACTTACTACCGACAGCTGCACCAGCAAGAGTCCCAGCAATTGTTGCAGCCGTTTGACCACTACCATCACCAACGTTTGAACCTGCGATACCACCAATAGCTGCACCAATCAAAGCGCCACCTTGTTCGTTAGATAAACCATCTCCATCGCAACCAAACAATACTGAAGAAGCAACAATTGTTGTAAGTAAAAATTTTTTTTGATTCATGATTAAACTCCATTTTAAAAATTAAACCCTTACACATATTGTAGACCAAAAATGAAAATATTTATTTTTTTTTTGATTTGTGTTAACATAACATCTTTGAAAGCTTGTATCAATATGAAATTTATAAAAAAATATATCAGCTTATACATTATTACAATGATTTTACCAGGCACAGCTGTTCCAGAAGGAACAAAGCTGCCGAGGGCCGAAGTCATGAAAATATTATATAAAGCCTATACAAAAGCCAAAAAGGAGCAACTCACTCAATCTCCTATCGTAACAGTCGTAGATTATTCATTGCCCTCAAGCCAACCAAGGTTGTGGGTCATGGACATGAACGACCATAGCATCATTAAAAATACCACCGTTGCACACGGCAAATACTCAGGCCAAGCTTTAACAACCTCTTTTTCTAACCAAGAAGGTTCATTAAAATCAAGCCTAGGTGTTTTTTTAACAGGTGATACCTATCAAGGCAAACATGGTAAATCCATGCGTCTCAAAGGATTAGAAAAAGGCTTTAATGATAACGCAGAAAAAAGAGGCATTGTCGTACATGGTGCAAAATATGTACACCGCACTTGTAATAACGCCATTGGCATGTGTAACGGAAGAAGCTTTGGCTGTCCTGCCGTATCTGATAAAGAAGTTAAAGCCATCATAGAAAACACACAATCAGGCTCACTTTGGGTATCTTATTACCCTGATCAGCAATGGCTGACACATTCTGACTTTTTAGCCTAACTAAAATTTTTTTTTACTTTACACAACGACCTTTTTTAAGCTTTAATAGATTAATAGCTAGGAGAGGTCTATATGCCAAAAAATGTAATTCAAACAAAAATAAACAAACTTCGCAGCGATTACTTAGCAATTGCTTCATTAATCCCTTTAAAATCTAGTTATTACAAGAAAGGTGAAACCACCTCAAATCATAATTACTTCATCTATGGTTTAGCACTCTTTTTCTGCGTAGGTATTTTAGCCGGGCTACTTACAGGTTTTGGTGCTGCAGCACCGATCATTAGCGCCATCGTTTCAATACTTGGTGCCAACATGCAAATTGGCATGATTGCCCTAACCGTTTTTGCATTGTATGCCATTCCTTGGGCGCTGGTGTATATTCCAACAGTTGGTAGTAAAATTCGTAGCTGGTGGGAAGGCATGACAGGAAACAAAAATGTTAAAATGCATACTAAAGCGCTTGAGACAGCCCATTACGCTTTGGAAATGTTATATAGAAAAGAAATTAGATTACTTGAAAAAGGCCAAATATCAGAAAGCAAATTAACTACTCAAAGTGCTTTGAGTTCTCTTGCAATGATATTAGAAAAATTACACTATTCTTCTTCAGCAAGCGATGATAGTCTTGAAAATTTATCTGAAAAATTGAAAAGTATTACTGAGATTACAGATTTAAACAAATTTAAGACTGACATTGCTAATTTAGCATACTTTGAAGATTTCCAACCTCAAGAACATTTCGGATCCAGGCTTAATTTCGGACCCAGGCTTAATGAGTCTCAAAAGTATAAACAACTTTTCGTTTATAATAATATGCACAGAATGGGGATTAGCTCCAGCCCCACTAAGGAAGACCTAAGTAGAACCAAAACACTTAACAAGCTAATGAGGCAAGTAGTTTGGGGCAAAATACGTGAACAAGATGAAAGCAAGCGTTTTTACAGCGGTATTGCCAATAAGTTAGCATCAGCCCTTGGATGGATAAATGCATTGATTGCAAACTCAACAGGTACAGCGCTAGCACCTTTATTTATTTTTTCTGCTGTATTCATGGTGTTTGCACCTACAGCCATACTGCCATTTTATTTATCCTTGTTCTTAGTTTCACTCTTTGGACTCGCAGGGTTTGTGGCAGCATATGGCTTAACCAAAGCAAGCATTGAAAAATGTATGTCTAAAGCAGCTGATTTTTTCATTGATAAAGAGCTAGCTAATTACAAAAAGCAAAAATTCGCAAATAAATACAGATCAGGCATTCTAAAAAAACCATGGTCCTATTTCAAAGACATTGTTAAATACTATGGTCTTTTACCCTTAACCATGTCTTTATTTTTAGCCATGGGAATCGCAAGTTTTAACTTCTTAGCAGGTGTTACTGTTGGCCATCTCATCCTAAACCCACTCATGCTGACTGACCCTATCGCAGTTGCATCTTTTGGCATCAAATCTCTAACAGGCCTTCATGCAGTAGAAATGTTTTTCGGGGTTGTAGGATTTGTGTTCACAGTGATTGCGGTTACACCCTTAATGGTTAATGCATGGCAGTCATTCATGAAGTCGCTCACATTGGAGCCACTTTCACAAAACAAAGGCATTGCTTTCACTGCACTGGTTTCAACAACCATCAACACCATATTATTGGCCCGTATGTTAATGAGACCAGGCTCACCGATGGATCTATTCCTAGGCACAGGTTTTCCAATATTAGTAAAAACCATTGCCATTCTAGCCACTGTGTCTATCTTTTTACTTGGCTTTGCGCTGTTTTACATGGGCATTAAAGAAATGTTTGCACATCGTGGGCATGATTTTGGCACCATCATTCGTGACAACTATCACTTAGCACCATCCTATGAATTTGGCACTAAGCCACTACCTAAGGCTATAGTGCATGATTTCAAGTTTAGAACTAAAGCAGAATTTGATACCAACAATAGCCCCAAAGAGATGATATAAAAGTGTCTCTAGAGCTTATTAAGGACTACCATTACATCGCTAGACGCATCGCTTTAAAGAATAGTCTATATCAATCAGAAGAGGCACCCTCGTGGTCAGAAAAGGCTTTATACTATATTTGTCTTTTCTTTATAGTTGTGATTCTTGCAGGTATATTAACTGGTTTTGGGCAGGCAGCCCCAATCATCAGTGCCATTGTTTCTTTATTTCCAGAAGTTAGCATACAAATTGGTTATATGGCATTGATGGTATTCAGCCTTTATGCAATCCCTTGGGCACTTGTTTATATACCTGACATTAGCAATCTATTTAGAAATGGATGGGAAAATTTTAAAAACCCAAGTGCCACACACAACCAAAATTCAATTGCTTTAGAACGTGCGCATAACATCCTTGCCATGTTCTATCGTAAATCAATGAAACGATCTCAAAACAAGGACTTTAACCCTAGTAAAAAAGATGCCTTAAAACATGTGGGCAACATACTTATTAAACTTGCCATTCTTGATGCAGTCGATGACTACATGTCAAATAAAAAAACTTTTCATGAATACAATAAATTCTATAAAAACATCGCCGCAAGAGATTCCTTTAAACTCGGGTTCCACCTGCACCAAAAATGTGCAGAAAAGAGTGCAAACGATTCTGAATTATTTGAAAATTTACTCCAAGAGACTGCTGAGTTACACTTAAAGCAAAAAGCCCCTGAAAAAAAACATTTAGATTATTTAAACCATTATTTAAAAGGCGTTAGAAATACATCTAACAATAAATTTGATTCTAATATAGCAACCCTTTTAGAAATGAACGGTTTTCAAACCGAAAATATTGTCAATTTTAGAAAAGAACTTCTAGATGTGTCACCAAGTAGCGCATATACTGCAACAGAATATAAACAAGTCTCTCAAAAATTATGGGCAATACAATGTAAAGTAGATGAAAACATATCTTATTGGTCAAAGACTTCTGAAAAACTTGGCACTGTATTAGGCTTTTTAAACGCAGCCATCGCCAATGTTTCAGGGACTGCATTAGCACCACTTTATATTATTGCAACCATACTTATGATATATGCTGTCCCAAATGCTATTTTACCCTTTTATCTATCTTTAACTTTAGTCAGTGCATTTGCTGCTTCTGGATTTGTGTCTTCTTATGGGATTACCCGAAAAAGCATTGAAAAAGCGTTCGTGAATATGGCAAACGCCATCTTAGATGTTGATAAATCCCAAAGACCCCATAAACAATTTTCATATGATGGCAACATACTCTTAAAACCATTCCATTATCTATGGTACCTAACAAAACGCCACTACCCTGTTGTGATGGCACTTTTCATCTCATTGGCCATTGCGAGCTTTAATTTCCTTGCAGGCGTTACCTTTGCACATATTTTACTTAACCCAAGCATGATCATGCACCCAACTCAAGTAGCCACCTTCAGCATTCAAAGTTTGGCATCTCTTCACGTATTCGAACTTGCTTTCGGAATCATTGGGTTTACATTTACCGTGATTGCTGTTGCACCTTTGATGATTTGTGCATGGAAAAACTTTATCAAGGCCAACAAGCTAGAACATTTTACAACCAAACCAACCCTTGCAATGGCTGCTGCTTTAACCAGCATAGTTAACACAGCATTGATGTTTAGAATGATGCTCAGGCCAGGCTCTCCCCTAGACTTGTTTTTTGGTGCTACGCCATGGGTCATTAATATCATGACTTATGTTGCGCCACTTTGTATTTTAGTCCTTGGCTTTGCCTTGTTTTACATGGGTCTTCAAACCATGCTCAACGACCGTGGTAGAAACATATTTGAGATCTATAACGAGACACTCGCATTGAAAGCCGATTACAACCTGTCTGCCTCTCTACCCGAACTTAAACCAGTTGCTGGCACTAACAAAAATAATTCTTCATCACCACTCGATTCCGATCCAGTAAAAACATTCGGAGTGTAATCAATTGCATGATCTGTAAACAGATTGGATGGTGTTAATTCTTGGCTTGTTTTTCCAGACAGATCTCGTGCCACAATGAACTTCCTTTCATCAGTTTCATGAACCATGACAGATGAGACATAAAAACTAAAAAACAAGATACTGGATGTTATTGCGATAAACCCTGCCAAACCAGTTCCTACAATAGGCAGCAATGCTGTAAATACAGTCACCATAGACGCAAATACACAAATTGATCCAATAGAGCCTTTCATAGATACATGCCAACGCCATTGTTTGGTTGCAGACATTAAAAGCGCAAAGACAACTGTCGCTGCACAAGTAATTAATAAGAAGCTTGAAAATGGAGTAATGCTCCAAAATGCAAACAGTATGGGAATTAAATGCGCATTCATAACAAAGACCGTGACCATCGCACCCACAACCGCTAAATTCATCATGACTGGAACACGTTTTTTATATAAATCTGATAAATAGTAATGCCATCTTGGATATGATGCATAAAGTCTTTTCCCCATCATAGTAGTAATCGCTATCATGGTGGAAATAAATACAACAATTGCTAGCGAAAGGACAACAGGGGTTGCTGGAAAAGCTAAATAAAAACCAAGGGCATTAATAATCCCAATCCCAACCGCAGCAGGAATTGTTGCTGATATAGTAAAAATATTCCTTGGCTTTTTCATTGCTTGCCATAGATCGCGCCATTTGTTTTTATTTTTCAACCATAATGTCATGCGATAACCAAAATTATTAAATGCTTCTTGGATGTCTAACCGAGTAACCAAGTATGAACCTATGGCACATAAACCTGCAAAAGCAATTTTTATGCTCCATCCAAGCGCACCTGAGGCAGTAAAAATAGATAATGTGCCACCACCCAACCAAAAAATAAATTGACCCAATGCAAAAAATGCACCCAATCCAATCAATACATTGACAGCCACATTCATATAAGAAACAAAAACACCTACTTGCTTGCTATGCTTGATAATGGCTTGGCTTTCAATATAACTACCTTCATCATCATGCATTAAAGGTTCATATAATTTCTTTATTTCAGACCTAAACACTTCATGTTCCGCACCGTTAAATTCTTTTAATGCAGATTGAATGATCCCTACAATTTGTTGGTCCAATGTGTTTTCTTTGGTGAGTCTATTTTGTAAAACATCGTATAGTGCTGCCTGAAAGGGTTTATAATAAGTATCCCAAACAAAGGCAACCCTTTCATCAAAGACTTGATATAAATGACCGTCAAAGCCATTTAAACCCTCAACTTTGTTGACTAATTCCTGACGCCATTGAAGCAAATTAAGCCCATCCAGCCAATTAGATAGATTTTTTGTTTTTATTTCTCCAGTCGTCTTTCGTATATCAATGAGTTCAATGATTTTTTGATGCGCAATTTTATGGAGTTGTTGCTCAAATACATTGATAAAACTGTCATCTGAAAGTGCATCAGGAGTTAAAGATACCAAATCAAGACTAGAAAGAAATGCTTGTTGTGTATCACTTAATAAAAACAATCGCTTATGATCTCCTTGATAAACTTGACCATGCACTCGAACAAAATCAGCCATAAGAAAATTTGCTTGAGCAACAGCGCTACAAAAACCCATGATCATTAAGCCTGGGTGTTGCGCAAAAATTGCTTTATTACTTGAATCATGGTCTAAATGACTCAATGCCATAATCGATGGCACACTGAGTAATCCTGTGGACACACCACTTAATAAACTTAAGAAAGCAAACGTGAATTGACCTGGATGCTTGGTATAGTGCTCATAAAAGCCACCATTCATAGCAATGGTATTATTTGGGATGAGTGATAGTTCAGACTCTAGTTGATGATATAAACTTTGTTGTTGTGGCATATGCAATTATTCTTTTTTTACATGTACCATTTTCTACTTAAAACCTTAAGGAAACCTTAAGAAAAACCTTTGATAAAAAAACTCAATCAATCTCTATTAATCAATACCTTGAGACCTTAACAAAGGCTCGCACTCATCGTTAATAGATAAATCATCATCTGATTCATCGTTAGTATTCACGTAACCAAATAAATTTTGACTTGTGTCTGATTTGACTGACAAATTAGCTGGTTTATTCTTACCCAAATCTACCATTTCAATGCTTTGAATATCGTTTTTCTGGTTTGAACATGCCTTTAAGATACTGTGTCTTTCCATTTCATCTTCTGGCAATGCTACACACATCACAGCCCAGCTAAAAAACAATGGAAAACTAAACAGTGCTAATGCTGCAGCAAAAACAAGACCTACAGGATTAGCAAATAAAACTGCAGTACAACAAAAGATTGCAATGCTCTGCCCGACTGCTGCTGTCAAACCAAGTGAGGCAAGCATTGATCGTTTTAACGGCCATTTACCATGGATGGCAAAACACATTGTAAAGACAATGATGGATATAACCGCCATTAATAAAATCGCTGATATAGGCGCCAATGCCATGAAGGGCCCTGTCACTGGGTTTAGGAATAATGCTAAACAAATGAGTACCATGATGAATGTTGCCATACCAGCAGGCACAAACAATCTTTTATAGTTGGCATTTTCAATCATATGTGCAAGGCGATCATAGGATTCATAAAACATCCCGCCAAATAAACTAACACACGCAATAAAAGTAACTACACCTATGATCAATGCAATAGGTGCTATTGGCATTGTCATGTAAAAAGCCATTGCTGCAATGATGGTCAAACCAATTGCTGTAGGCAATGTAACAAGTAGTGTCATTGCATTTTTCTTATTTTTTAATGCTTGTATGATATTTTCTATTTTATTTTCAGAATCCCACCAAAGCTTCAAATTATAAGCAACATTTTCAAAAAAGCTGTTGATATATTTTCTTGTAATGAGCATAGGCATTAACATGCTTAAGACAGCAAAGAATACAATGGCAAGGAAAAAAGGCCAACCTGTACCGATTAATGCAAGTAAACTAACACCAGTTAGAGCATAAATCACAGTATTAAAGCTAATAAACGCACCAATACCAATGCCAAAATTTACCAACACATTAAACCAACCAATGCCATAACCTGTATATCTAACACCGTTATATATAGACGATTTTCCAATGTATTTATGGTTGTTTGGATTGACTTCTAAAGTTCTTGCAAACGCCTCTAAATCTAAATATTCAATTTCATCAAAGATACTGTCGTCATTTCTTGCATGAGTAAAGTTATCAGCTTTATCTAATTCATTTTTAACCCAATGGTACACAAGCTCATTGATGAATTGTTTTTTTAAAGCAATGTCATTTGATATGGTACTCAATAGATCTTCGTGTATGATCAATGCATCTTCAGTCACATAATCCTTCGCTTTTATTTCTTTAATGAAATCAGAAATTTTGGAATGATCATTACCATCTATTTGATTCAACATATCTAATAATGGTTGGTATTTGGTTTCATAACGACTATGAATGAAGTCTAGCATCACTGGCTTTGTAACACCTTCGCTTACTTCTGGCAATTGGTATACAAGTGCTCTTTCATTTTGAGTTGTTTGGCCCGATAATATCTCATCTCTTATCGCTATGATTCTTTTTTGAACATCGATATGCAATGAACGATGATATGCTTTACCAAAATTAACCTTAATTTCTCTTTGATCACCATCATGCGATGCAGCGACATATGCACTTAAAATTGTGTGTAGACGCTTTAA
>JAURNZ010000078.1 GCA_030829925.1 Gammaproteobacteria bacterium
GTTAGATGGTAATTTGCCATCAAAATCGTTGACAATCATTTGGGCAGATTTGTGAATGTTTCTAGCTCGAGCATAATAGCCTAGCCCGGACCATATTGCTAAAACCTCATCGATGTTTGCGTTTGCAAGTGCTGCTATGTTGGGGAATTGTGTCATGAACTTTTTAAAATAGTTTATGACTGTTCCAACTTGGGTTTGTTGAAGCATGATTTCTGAAATCCATGTTGCATATGCACCTGAATGCTGCCACGGCAAGTGGTGTCTGCCAAATTTTTCTTGCCAAGTCACCACAGATAATGCAAAATTATCTTTTAATAATTCATTTGTACCAACACTTTCAGTCATGGATAAAAATTTAAATTGTTCTAAGCAAACAATCAAGAGTTATGTTTTGCGTCAAGGTAGATTGACGCAAAATCAGAAAGATGCCTTGAGCAATGCGCATGAAAATAAATTTGCTCACTATCAAGAAATAGTTTCAACACGTAAAAATCGTCAAGCCATATTGGAAGTAGGGTTTGGAGATGGTCGTGCGCTATTACAGCAAGCCATTACTAACCCAGAGATAGATTTTATAGGCGTTGAAGTTTATCCACCTGGTGTGGGTCAATTGTTGTGTCAGTGTCAGCTTCATAATGTTAAGAACCTATTTGTTTTTCATGGTGATGTTGAATCTCTTTTAGCACAGACTATTTTGCCAACTTGGTCAAGGGTTCAGATTTACTTTCCTGATCCATGGCATAAAAAAAGACATAAAAAACGTCGTTTGATTTCAGAATCTTTCATAAAACAATTAGAGACGATTTTATCTTGTGGCAGTCAATTACATATTATAACCGATTGGGATGATTATGCAGAGCATATTGAATTGGTCATGGCTGGTGCTAAAAGATTTTTAAAAGTAGAAAACCCAAATTTAGAAAGAGCCCAAACCAAATACGAGCTTAGAGCACTTAAGCTGGGTCATACGATTCATGAGTTTCTGTATGTGCTTGGATAGTTTCTGATGTTATGAGTGGTTGGCGATTACCAACCCTAATCCAAATAACTTCTGCTGCGCTTAAGATGGAGACATTGAACAATATAGGTGTAATGTTTTGACAAGCTTCCAAGTTAAGAACCGATAGGTGATAGGTGTTTGCCATTTCTCCAGGCAATATCTTTCTTATGAGTGTCCCATGTTCATGTGTTTGTACGATAGCCACTTTTTCAATTAAGTCATTGATTGCTTCACGATAGACACGAATGCCAGTAACCAAATCGTCTTGATGAACGATGGGCCACATGCTTTGATCAGTGGCGATCAAATCAATGGCATCTGTGTTATTGGCTTTAAATTTTACCAGTTCTTGAATAGCCTGTGGTTTTGGTGTTTGGCTCATCTCTTGTTTTTGAAGACTTTGCCCATTTTTAGGCACCATGCTAGGAGAGACCCCAATGCCATGAAATAGCCAGTCATGACTGGCTACAATACCTTCTGCTTGCATTGCTCTGATGAACTGAGTAGCTCCTTTTGCAGTAAGGCCACCAAAGCGTGCACTTTCCCAGTTTTGTAATGTGCCTCTTGAAATATTATATCTATCTTTTATGGCATCCCTAGACAAGCCAGACATCTCACGCAAACATTTAAGTCTATTTGCACGTTCTTGCGATAATTCAGATTTAGTTTTTTCCATAGCAATTCATTAGATCTATCATTGTAAATTACATTATTGAACATATTTATGCTAGTAATAAAGTAGTAAAATCTGTATTTAGTTTAAATATGGATGTGATAAAACAACTGCACACCATGTAAGATGAGTTGTAAGCCAATGGATCCGATGATCAGCCCCATGATTCTATTGATGACGGTAGTAATTTTTATACTCAGTTTCGGGAGGTAAGTTGAGCTATAAAAACAAATGCCGATCAATGCGCTAATCATTGTGATGATTGCCCATGCACTCAGGAAGTCAGAATTTCCTATGGTAACTGTGTTGAAAAAAGAGATCACTGCGACCATTGCACCAGGTCCAACCAGTAGTGGCAGGGTTAGTGGTACAAGGGTTGGATCAGCGCTAGGATTGCATTCGTTTTTGTTATGTGCGCTTTTATGTGTTTCGCCTGAAGTCATGACAAAACCAATGTGTGCAAGTAAAAATCCACCCGCTATCGAAAATGCTGCAATAGATATACCAAATAGTTTTAAGAGCTGTGAACCGACGATTGCCGTTATGGTTAGCCCTATCCAGGTATACATCATAATTTTTAAAGCATTTTTTCTTGCTGTGCTTTTGTCTATGTGTTGCATCATGGAAACAAAAATAACCATGTTGCCAATAGGGTTTGTTAAAGCAAATAAACTTGCTGCTAAAGATATTAATGTTACTGACATAACAATCCTCCTTGATATTAGTCATTGCAGTAATTGTAGATCAAATGACTAACTTTTGTCAGTTTTGTTCAACTTATGACAACACTCAATTGTCATTATCTAAAATATCTGAAATAATAAGTGGATATTTAAGGTGAATAACATGAAAGACAACGATAGAAAAAAAGCCCTAGATGCTGCTCTAGGCCATATTGAGCGTCAATTTGGAACTGGCTCAATCATGCGTATGGGTGACAAACAAGTCAATAAAGATATTACTGCAATTTCTACGGGTTCCTTGAGGCTTGATATTGCATTAGGTATTGGTGGTTTACCAAAAGGCAGAGTCGTTGAGATTTTTGGTCCTGAATCTTCAGGTAAGACAACTTTGACATTGCATGCGGTTGCTGCTTGCCAAAAACAAGGTGGTGTTGCTGCTTTTGTTGATGCTGAGCACGCTTTAGATCCAAGCTATGCTGAAAAGTTAGGCGTGAATATTGATGATTTACTTGTGTCTCAGCCTGATACTGGTGAGCAAGCACTTGAAATTACAGATATGTTAGTGCGATCAGGTGCTGTTGACTTAGTTGTTGTTGACTCTGTAGCTGCGTTAACACCAAAAGCTGAGATTGAAGGGGATATGGGTGATCAACACGTGGGTTTACAAGCTCGGTTGATGTCACAAGCATTAAGAAAGTTAACTGCAAATATTAAGCGTTCGAATACATTGGTCATATTTATTAACCAAATACGTATGAAGATTGGTGTGATGTTTGGGAATCCTGAAACAACTACTGGTGGTAATGCTTTGAAGTTTTATTCATCTGTTCGACTAGATATTAGAAGGATTGGTGCATTAAAACGTGGTGACGAAATCTATGGAAATGAAACTAGGGTTAAGGTTGTTAAAAATAAATTAGCACCACCATTTAAGAAAGTTGAGTTTGATATTATCTATGGTTTAGGGATTTGCAAATATGGTGAGTTGATTGACTTAGCTGTCGAAAATGAACTCATGCAAAAAGCTGGCGCATGGTATAGTTATGATGGCAATCGTGTTGGTCAAGGTCGAGACAATGTCAGGCAATATATGAAAGATAATTCAAAAATTGTAGAGGTGCTCGAGGCTAAAATTAGAGACATCTATTTGCCAACCCCGGGAGCTCAAGAAAAAACGGAAGAGGCCTCTGCTGAAGAATGACCCCAAGGTCAAAAGCTATGGACTTTTTAGCTAGGCGCGAGTATGGTTTTGAGGAACTGTGCTTGCGTCTTAGTAAATGTTTTGAGTCTTCAGCTGATATTCGTGCAGCAGTAATAACCCTTCAGGACGAGGGGTTGCAATCGGATGAGCGTTTTGCTGAAGCTTTAACACAAAGACGTTTCAACCAAGGGTATGGTCCTAATTATGTTCGCCGGGAATTAAGCATGAAAAAAATTGCTTTACACCTCATTGATGATGCCGTTTTGAAGCATAATTGGGAAATAAATATCAAGGATGTTGTGGTCAAGAATGCACATAAAACAACACAACAATTGCAAAAGTATCTACAATATAAAGGATATGACTTTGAAATGATTAATCGGGTAACCCGCTCATAGAGACAAAGAATTATGCAAACAAATGAAATTAGAAAACTTTTTTTAGCGTATTTTGGTGAAAACAACCATGCCATTGTTCCTGGTGCATCGTTAATTCCTTTGAATGATCCTAGTTTGCTTTTTGTTAACGCTGGGATGGTACAGTTCAAAGATTATTTTTTGGGAGCGCCAGCGCCTTATCAGTGTGCAGTATCTGCGCAGCCTTGTTTGAGGGTTGGTGGGAAGCATAATGACTTAAAAAATGTTGGTCATACCACTAGACACCATACGCTTTTTGAAATGCTTGGTAATTTTAGTTTTGGAGATTACTTTAAAGAGAAAGCCATTAAGCTTGCTTGGACATTCATTACTGAAAAACTAAATATCTCAATTGATAAGCTTTGGGTAACGGTGCATCACGATGATCAAGAAAGTTATGCGATTTGGCAAGACATCATTGGTATTGATGAGAGTCGTATCATTAAGTGTGGCGATGAAGATAATTTTTGGTCTATGGGTGACACGGGTCCTTGTGGCCCATGTACAGAAATTTTTTATGATCATGGTCCAAGTATTGCTGGTGGTTTACCAGGGACTACTGATGCAGATGGTGACCGCTATGTTGAAATATGGAACTTAGTTTTCATGCAGTTTGATAGACAAGCAGATGGAACGAAACAACCTTTGCCTCAACCTTGTGTTGATACAGGTATGGGACTTGAACGTATCGCTGCAGTGATGCAAGGAGTCACCTCAAATTTTGATACAGATGGCTTTAAAAGCTTGATGCAACCTATTCAAGAAAAACTAGGCCATGTGACACTAACTAAAATTGCTCTACAGGTTATGGCTGATCATTTAAGATCATCGGCTTTTATTATGGCAAGTGGCATCTATCCTGGTAATGAAGGCAGGGCATATGTCTTAAGACGCATCATTAGACGGGCATTAAGATACGCTTATCAATGTGGTCAAAAAACACCCGTCATGTATCGTTTTGTTTCTGACTTGGTCGATAACCTTGGGGAAGCTTACCCATTTCTACAATCGGAACAGTTAAATATTGAGTCAGCTTTAAAGAAAGAAGAAGAAAAGTTTTATCAAACTTTGGAACAGGGTATGAATTTATTAGATTCTGCCTTAAAGGAAGAAGATAAAATATCTGGTGATTTGGCATTTAAGCTTTATGATACCTATGGTTTCCCAATTGACATTGCAGAAGACATTGCCAATGAAAGAAATATCAGTATTGATATGGAAGGATATATGGCCAATATGGATCGGCAGCGTCAACGATCAAAAGCAGCATCAAAGTTTAGTGCTCAACAAGCATTACCATTAGAAAAAATTTCCGAGACAGTATTTATAGGTGCAGTAACTTTAGAGTCTTCTTCCCGTGTTTTGGCATTGATTGAAGATGGAAAACGTGTGGATACATTATCTAGCTCAGGTTTAGTTGTGCTTGATACAACGCCATTTTATCCAGAAGGTGGCGGTCAGGTTGGCGACATTGGAGTGATGTTTAATGCATCTACAAAAATAGATGTTCTAGATACCCAAAAACAGGGTGACATCGTTGTGCACCATGTACAAATTGCATCAGGTCATATAACGCTAGATGATTCAGTAGAGTGTCAAGTTGATTCTAAAAGGCTTGCGATTAAAAGACATCACTCAGCAACACATTTACTACATGCAGCACTGCGTAAGGTTTTGGGTCCTTCAGTTGAGCAAAAAGGCTCATTAGTAGATGAGATGCGTTTAAGGTTTGATTTTGCATGCACAAGTCCTTTAAGCATTCAAGATCAAGAAACAGTTGAAAAACTCGTCAATGAACATATTTATGCTGCACTACCTGTAACAGCAGAAGAAATGTCTATGGA
>JAURNZ010000079.1 GCA_030829925.1 Gammaproteobacteria bacterium
CACAAGTGGTTCTGTCAGCGGGCCTGCAGGTTGTAATTTCCCATCTTTATCTGCTTCAAGACGGTGGTGCGTCACAACGGCACATTCTTTTGCAAAACCATCTACATGCTCAGCTTCTTTTTCTAAAAAGCGCATTGGTATAAAAAGTGGGCAGTAAATATTTTCTACCCCTGTTTCTTGGAAGCGCATGTTAAGTTCTTTCTGAATACCTTCCCAAAGTGCATAACCCCAAGGTTTAATGATCATGCAGCCTCTAACAGGTGAGATTTCAGCCAAATCAGCTGCTTTTACAACTTGTTGGTACCACTCAGGGTAATTTTCGCTACGGGTCGGTGTAATGGCTGTTTTCATAGTTTGCTCACATAAAATCGATGGTTTCAATGCCTAGGATATTTAGGCCTTGTTTAAGAATATTCGCTGTTAATATAGAAAGAGATAATCGACTGGATTTCTCTTCTGGGCTAGCAGATAAAATGGGATGATGTTCATAGAACTGGTGGTATAGGCTAGCTAATTTATAAAGATAATGACATAGCCGATGAAGGGCTAAAGAATCACGTATGGCAAAAATTTCTTTGGGAAATTGTACTAGATGGCAAGCTAAATCAGTTTCAATATCAGATTTAATTAAAATGTTACCTGCAGCTGCTTCAGCATGTGTTAGTTTTGCTTTTCTTAAAATACTCTGAATACGAACATAAGCATTTTGTAAATAGGGTGCTGTGTTTCCATCCAGTGCCAGCATGCGATCAAAGCTAAAAGCATAGTTTTTAATCTTATCATTAGCAAGATCAGCGTACTTTAAACCACCAATGGCAATCGCTTTTGCAATAGGTGAAATCTGATCATTTGACCAATCAGGATGGCGGGACTTTACCATTTCAATTGCTTTTTGAGTGGCTTCCTCAATTAAACTTGCAAGGGGGACAGTTGTGCCTTCTCGGGTTTTATAAGGTTTGCCATTGTCTCCTAATACCATCCCGAATAAAATAGCATTGAGTTCAGGATTATCTTGTCGCCATCCAATGTGCTTGGCAGCTTCAAATACCATTGCAAAATGTTGTTCTTGTCTAGCATCTACAACATAAATGATACGATCAGCTTGTAATTCATGAATACGAAAGTCTAGCGCAGCTAAATCAGTCGTTGCATATAAAAAACCACCATCTGATTTTTGTATGATTAATGGTAAGTGTTTGCCATGACGGTCTTTAAAATTATCTAAGTAAATAACCTTAGCACCATCATCTGTGTGGCAGAGTCCTTTTTGGTCAAGCTGTTCGACTAGAGGTTTCAACTTAGGATTGTAAAAACTTTCTGCCCGAATATCCGCTTCATCTAACAAAACTCCCAAAGATTGATAGATATCGCTAAAGTGAGCTTCACTTGCCTTGACGAGATTTTTCCAAATATCAAGTGTTTGTGACTCATGGCTTTGTAGTGCAACCACACGGTCTTTGGCTTTTTTAGCAAATTCAGGTTCGGAATCAAATCTTTTCTTGGCTGTTTGATAGGCGTTGTTTAAGTCTATGGCATTGGGATCAAAGTTATTTTCAACCAAGTGTTCAATTAACATGCCAAATTGAGTGCCCCAATCCCCAATATGGTTTTGACGAATGACGTAATCCCCACAGTAGGTCAGTAACCGTGTGATTGCATCGCCAATAATGGTTGATCTGAGGTGGCCAATATGCATATGTTTAGCAATATTAGGGCTTGAATAGTCAATAACCACTGTCTTAGGTTCTTGTGTTACAGGAATGCCAAGTCTTGGGTCGCGTATTAGCTCATTAAGTTTGTCATCGAAGTATTCTTTTTTTAGAGAAAAGTTTAAAAACCCAGGTTTAGACGCTACAACATCAACAAATATGTCGTTCTCGCTGAGTATGGTTGAAAGCTCATTTGCTATATCGATCGGGGATTTTTGCAAGGGCTTAGATAAAAGCATGGCAACATTAGACTGAAACTGTCCTAGTTTAGCTTGGTTAGCAAGTTGCACCTGAATATTTACTTTGATATCAATTGAGTAAAGATCAAGCGCATTTTGTATCGCAACAATAATGTCCTGTATAGGGTTTAACATACCGTTGATTATTACGCATTTTGGTATAAGCTGGCAAGTGAATCTATATCAAATTTTGATATTATGAATGGTTTGACGTGAATCTGTTAAAAATAGGATTAAATCATTTTCTTGAATGATGGTATCTTGATCTAAAAGTAAATGACCATCTCTGCAAACACCTAGTAGACAAATATTGTTACCAAGGTCAATTGATTTGAGTGGTTTATTAAGTTGTTTAAATTGATCATTGATGAGCACTGAAGCAGACATCAATAAGCCATTGGCAATCGTAAAAACTAGTTTAATGCCATCTTTTTTGTAAAGGGCGGTCAAAATAAGGTTAACCATAGCCATTTGACCAGAAACGCCATAATCTAGATAAGAGCGCATTAGGTCTAGATAATTAGGTTCTTTAAATAGTGATAATGTTTTTTTACAGCCAAGTTGTTTAGCGATTAAGCAACTTAAAACATTACTTGCATCATCATCAGTTAAGCCGCAATAAATATCTGCATCACCTAATGCTTCTTGTGTCCAGATTTGTTCATCTTTAACGTCACCATGGAGTGTTATGACATGTGGAAAATCTGCAGCAAACTTTTGACAAAGATGATAGTTTTTTTCAATAACTTTTATTTTATAGTGGCCACTTAGCTGTTTTGCCAGGTATTTTGCATTATACCCAGCACCACCAATAACGATTTCATTTAATGAAGGATTTTCAATGCCACAGGCTTCCATAATCCCGTTGATATTACTGACTGTGCATGCAAGAATGATTTCATCGTGAGGTTTAAGTGTGTCTGTTTCACTCAGATATATAATAGATTCATTTTCTAATTTGATAGGTATACGGCATTCATATGTTTTTTCTAATTCTAAAACATTTTTATCAAGCCATGGTGATTCTTCAGGTATAATGAATCTAACCAATCCAGCTTCAAGATGGTATTGAACTTCTTCAGCGCCAGGATGATTGATGGTTTGACTGATTTTTTTTGCAAGAATACGCTCAGGGTTGATAAATAAGTCAATTGGTAAATTATCATCGCCATATAACTTGCCATCATGGAGATAGTTATGTGTTCTAATACGGGCTATTTTTGTTGGTACATTGAAAAGAGAATGAGCGATTTGGCAAGCAACCATATTGGATTCATCATGTTCTAGTACAGCAATTAATGCATCACTATCTGCACATTCGCCTTGTCGCAAAACTTCAGGGTAGGTAGGGTGTCCTACAATGCCTCTAACATCGAGCTCTAGATCGATTTTTTTCACAGCATCAACACGATTGTCAATCACAGTGATGTCATGGCCCGCTGAACATAATTCCTGGGCTAGTGCAGATGCAACGTGATTACTACCTAAAATTAAAATCTTCATCTTTCGATATCTACCCTTATATAAACTTCAAATGTGACTTTGCCCATTCCTATAGACTCATACTCTATTTATAGACAATTTTTCGTTAAAAAACCTTTTAAATAAAGCCTAGTGGCTTGATTGATGTATGTCGTTTGACCATGAATACTGAGCTTGCATTTTGTAAAATGATACATGAGATAGATGCGTAGGCAATGCCGATTGATCCAAGTGCTGGAACGAGCAATTTTGCTAGTACAATCATGGTTACAATACATGATAAGTTGATTTGAACAAATTTCTGAACATGGTTGCCGTATTGAAGGATAAAATAAGGAGCGCCAAGTAATGCTGCAAAACAGTTGCCGCAGAGTAAAATGACTACGAATGGTTTGGCTGCAATATATTTCTCACCAAATATAGCTAAGATTTGATCAAGGTAGAGAAACGTAATACCCGATATACCCAAAACAATGAGCGCATTGATGATGAGTGTCTTATTCCAAAGTGCTTGAAATTTATCTGATCGAGATTTCTTTTTAAGAAAGAAGTTAACATCGGGTGTTAGGTATTGGAAAACAGAATAAGGTATCATGACAATTAAGTTTATGATCATAAGTGCAAGATTGTAATAAGCAACATCACTATTTCCTTTTTCATAAAAGCCCATAAGGATAATGTCCAGGTTTGCAATTAAATTATAAATCAACATATTTAAGGCTTGTTTATAGCACTCGGTTGCCCAAGCTTTATTTGTTTTCATGATGTATTGATTCGAGAAGCAAATTTTAAAAAAGGATTTGATTTTAATGGCGCACAACATAACCCCAATCAATGTTGCAATCATAAAACTACCTATTAAAATTAATTGACCATGAAAGCCAGACAAAGGTAGTGGAGCAAAAGCAAAAAAGAATCCCATCACTATGATTAGGATCATATCTGTTACTGTAAATTGCATAAATGTAGATGATGCGGTTTCTTTATAAGCAATTAGAAGAGACGATAGCCAATTGCCAATGCCAACGATCGGTGTTGCTATGAATACAAATGCATAGAATTTATGCCATTCATTTGGCTCAAACGTGAAAAAAGCTTGATGAGGAAAATGCAGTGGGTTAAACAATATATAACATATGACTGCTAGGATAAGACTGCAGAGAAACGCTTTTCTAACAAATCTAAGCCCCCAATGAAGGTATGTTTTAATAGCCTCTTGATCCTGTTTAAAGAGGAAATTGCTGACAAAGATACGGCAACTTTGATCCACCCCCAACATAATGCCTGAGCCTAAAATAACAATCCAAGTCCATGCTAAAAATAAATCACCATAGATTTCAGGTGTGAAAATTTGTGTTCCAAAGTAATTGATAATGAAATAAAGAATATAAGCGATGCAAGAGAAGCCAAGCGGATTAAAAATATTGGCCCAGTTTGACTTTAAAAAAGAGATGTTATTGATTGGTTGCGTTGTTTCGCTCATCCAGTCTTTATAGTAGAAATTCTAAGATTTGTATAGTTTTTAGATCCACTTAAGTGGTTTAAGTTGAGTGTATTTCTTAGCGATTAGGTTTTCTGCAAGACACTGTAAAACCCAAGTGATGGCGCATGCATAACCAATGCCAATTAATCCAAACAGTGTTACGAATAACATAGACAATACAATCATTAAGATAACCGCAGTTAAGTTGATAAAAACTAGTTTGTTAACATTGCCACTGTAACGAAGTGCTATGCTAGGACACCCCAGTAGGGCAGTGAGCGTATTGCCAATTAATAATATGTTTAAGAACGGAGTGGTTTGGAGATAAGCTTCATCAAATATTTTTAAAATATATTTAGACTCCGTAAAAATAATACAAAACAATGAGAGTACTAAAATTGCATTTAATGCGAGTGTTTTATCCCAGTGTTTTTGTAATGAAACAATTTTTGTCTCAGATTTAAGTGATACCTCAATCTCCGATCTTAAATATTGAAATAAGGACTGAGGAACGAGCCAGATAATGTCACTGATGGCGATTGCAAGATTATAAAAGCCTAATGTAGGAGTATCCTTGCCATAAAAACCCATCAATAAAAAGTCTAGATTAATAATTAAATTATAAATAAGCATGCTGGTTGCCTGACGGTAAGCGCATTGACGCCAGATAGAGTGGTTTGTATTGCTAGTAAAACGTTTGGTGCAGATATGTTTCATAAAAGACATGGGAAGCTTGTTACAAAACCAGATGCTTAGTATCAATAAAATAAATAAGGAGCCAAGAAAAATCTCATAGATGAATGTGACACGTATATTTTTTATATCATAGCCAAGACATATGATTAAAATAACAACAAGGCATAGTTGAAAGGCAAGGTATTGTATAAAAGTTGCATGACCTGTTTTGCGATAAGCAAGAAGCACTGATGTTAGACAGTTAGTAATGCCAAGTATCGGTGTTGCAATTAATAGTATGCCAAAAAATGAAAACCATGGACTATTTTGATCACTAATTAAACCAGCAGATAGTATGCTGAATATAATTAGAGCCAAGGATAAGCAGACGACAATAGGCTTGGTAATTAATTGAGCACCCCAGCTAAGAAAATCACTAATCTCCGTTAAGTTTTTATCATCTATCAAACGAGTTAAAAAACGCAGCACTGTTTGGTCAGCACCTAAGGTAACGATAGAGCCTAGAATAGTCAGCCATGCAAGTGTTAAAGTTGCTTCCCCATATGCTTCAGGAATGAGCATCTGTGTCATTAGATAATTAATCAAGAATGTTAGGAAGAATGATGCTAGAGAGAACCCTAATGGCGCCATAACATGTAACCATTTTCGTCTTATGAAATTTAGTAAAGTAATGGGGACGAATTCATCGATCATAGATCAATTTTCTATCATATTTTTTATGCATTGTCACCAATAATTTCTACTACAGATTTGAGACTTTCTTAAAATAGGCCATATGGTTTGAATTTTAATAAATATTTTATACAAATATATATATAAATTTGATTTAAAATTGTTGTGGTTAACGAGGCTAAAGCAATGCCTTTTAATCCATACATAGGGTATAGAAAAAAGCCAATGATTAGAAAAATTATTGGTCGACTTAAGTTTGCAACGTTGATGTATTGAACATAGCCACTATATTGTAAGAGTATTTCTTTACGACCTCCTATTGCATAGATAAAAAATGACCAGTTCATGATGTGAATGATGTCTGGAACAGGTTTGTAGTTATCTGAATAAATATATAATATGAGGGTGTCAGAATGACGAATCAAATAAGCAAAAATAAGCAAAATGATAACATTGTATTTAAGTGATTGGTTCCATAGTCGTTGGAGCTCTTTTTTTGTTTGCTCATCCTTGGTTAAGATACTAATCTTTGGAGACAAGTGTCTAAATATCCCTTTGGGAACTCGCTCTAAAATAGAAGCTGTTTTAATAGCTATTCCATAAATTGCTAATTGGGTGTGTGTTGGCGAGAATAGCGCTAATAACACAAAATCCATGCGAGCAATAAATGCGTTTGAGACATTGTAAAGAAGCTGGCTTTTGGCGGTTTTTTGCCATTTAGGGTGAGTTTCTTTGTTATGGACGGGTATTTTTTTAAATTTTGTTAAGGAATTAAAAAGGATTGGGGAATGTTTTCGTAAAACAAACAGTGCAATGATAATCAGTAGAATGTAACAAACTGTCATGATTCGCAAAACACTTCCAATCGGCGTGGCAAAGCCATCTGTGTAAAAGAATATGGTATAAGTGCCTATGCATGATAATAGTAGGATGTAAAACCCCATTGCTTTGATAAAAGTGGAGAGTTCAATGTGATCGTCACATAGTAAAAAACTAGATATTAAGTTGATGCCTGCAAGCATTGGGCTAGCTACGAATAGATATGTAACTAATCTAGTTGTTTCTGTGACATGAGAAAGGAAAATTATTTCAAGTGGATCAATTACGATTAATGTAAAAAATCCTAATATAATTGAAATTTTTAGCGGCCAATAGATGATGTTAATATTCCAATTAACGTATGAGCTTGTTTGATTTTCTTCATGATCATATATGTATCTATTTAAAAATTGTTTTGCGCTTGACCCTGTCCCGAGCAATAAAATTTGAGCCGCTATTGGTATTGACGTTAGGGCATAGTTAATGATGCCAAAATTTTCAATACTCATGATATTGGCTAAAAGAATGCTGGTGGCGTAATTAGCAAAAAATGCTAAAAGTAAAATAATTAGTGGTGTGAAAATTTTGTTAAGTCCAACCATTAAATAACACCCAATGACTTAAAGTTTAGGGTTTTTCTGATTAGAATGATGCTGATTACAGTTCTGGTAAATTCAGAAATTAAAGAGGCATAAGCAACCCCGATCATGCCATAGTCTTTGAAAGCATAGGCCAATATGATGCAAAGCACGATGCGTATGTAATAGGTGAAATTAGCATATGTCGTATTGCCTGTGAAAGCAAATAATGCGCTTTTAGGGCCGCATATCGAAGTAAAAGTATAGGTGATACACATGATTTGAATAAGTGGTGCAGCATCAATGTAATTAAGGCCATAAAAAAATAAAATAATTTCTTTAGCGTAATGATGTAGGCCATAAGCACCTAAGAAAAGCACCAATGTATTAATTAATAAGGATTGGTTCCATAATTCTTGAACCATTTTTTTATCTTTTGAGCTTTTTACTATGCTGCTGACTGATGGAATGATGTGTTGGAAAATACCTACAGGGATTGCTAGCAGTATGATAGAGGCGCCTATTGCAACCCCGTAAATGCCAAGTTCTGAATGAGATTGAGCGAAATATATCATGATAATAAAATCAATTTTAAGCATGGCTTTTTTTGAAAAGTTTGTTAGTAGCTGAGCTCTTGCACCTTTGTTCCACGTATGCATTTTAGGTATGAGTTTATTTTTATGATATTGATGTTTGAAGCATTCGTATATGATTGGTGATCTGATCTTGATTGCTATTAAGCAACTTATTAAGTTAAAAATATTGACTAGCATAAAGAGCATTAAAACAAGTGATAAGCTAGCTTGGAGTAGGTCGGTGTATATAGTAACTATAATGAGCAGTATCATTGCAGCATTTGTTTGCACATAGAAAAAGTAGGTGAATAGTCTTACTTTGAAATCACATAGTAAATAATTAGAGAGTATATTCGTTGCAGCGTAGAAAGGTGCTGTAAATAAAATGGTTGTTATAATTTTTTCAAATTCTGTTAATTTATGGTCGAAATAAAGGGAGAACGGATCAATTATGAAAAATAGAATTGAAAACAAAATAAAAGACATAATGACTGGTTTATTGAAAACTTCAATGTTCCATGAGATATAAATATTTAAACGTCTTAAAGCCTTTTCTTTAAGATATAGTGTTAGAAAATATTTAGAATTTGAGTCTGTTCCAAGCGCAAGGAAAGTTGCTAACAAACTATTAATCATTAATGTGTAAGATATGACACCAAATTGATCTTTGTTAAGTATGTGTGTTAATGCAATGCTTAATGCATAGTTAAAAGAAAACCCAATTAAGCCGATGATCATTGGAATGAAAGCTTTTTGTAAAGTTGATTTGTGTATTTTAAGCATATATTGGTCTATAAATAATTGAAATTTATTATAGGTTAGATTTCAATTTTTGACAAAAAATCTAATCAAGCAAGTAAAAAATAGTATTCAAGGTAATGGCCATAGAAGGCTGGTCAGGACATTTGCTTCAATTACCATAGTAGGTAAATTACAAATTGAGCTTTGACATGTTTTTTTCCTATTCATCTAACCTATTGGATGTTTAATTTTTAGAAAATGCCCAAAGGCTTTAAATGGACTTTTTTCTTGATGACAATAATTACGTAAATATTTCTAATCAGTTCAGAAATAAAAGATGCGTATGCAATGCCAATCAGTCCATGGTTTTGAAAGCAAAATGCCAAAATTATACAAAGTACGATACGTAAACAATAAGAGATGCTGCAATATTGTGCATGACCTGTTAGCGCAAGGAGAATGTGATTCAATCCGCTAATTGATGTTAAAGTATATGTTACAGCAAGGATCTTTAAAATCGGTGCAGCAGCTAAATATTCTTGGCCAAAAAATGTTAGGATGATTGTTTTTGTGAAAAATAACATCAGCATTGAAAAAATAAGCAGAATGAAATTATTAAGTGCTAAACATTGATTCCACTTAGTTTGGAATGTTCTTGTTTTTGATTTGTTTTCCAAGAGGGTGCTTACTTCAGGGACAAGGTGTTGAAAAACACCCATAGGTATGAAAGTTAAAAATATAGCGGTATTGATTGCCACACCGTAGATACCGAGAGCTACATGAGAACTCATGAAAAAAACCAAAATAAAATAGTCAATTTTAAGCATGATGATGGACCCAAAGTTACCCATCAATTGTATTAAGGCGCTTTTGTTCCAAAGTGAGGTATTATTGTGTGTCAGCTTGATATGATTGTTCGGGTGAAAACATTGATAGATACGTGGTGAAGTAACTTTGATTGTGATGAAGCATATTAACATATGCAAAATACTCACCAGTAAAAATACTGATAAAATAAAATCAAGTCGATCAGAAACCCTATTTGTATATAAGCCAAGTAGTATAAAGATAATCATTAGCGTATTGATTTGGATATAGCTAAAATAGGTCGCCAATTTAACTTTTTCGTCACTTAAGAGATAGGCGTTTAATATGCTTGATATGGCATGCAAGGGTGCTGCAAAAAATAATACGGTCAGTATTTTTGTAGTATCGGTGAAGTTGTGGGAAAAATATAATTCAAAGGGGTCAACGAATAAAAATATGATTGTAAAACATATCAAGGATATGGATACAGTTTTTTTGACAAATTGTATATTCCAAGCAATGTATTGCGTGAGGTCTTTAAAGTCATTATGTCTGAGATAAGTACTACTAAAGTACTTTGAATTAGCATTTGTTCCCCCAGCAATCAAGGAAGAAAGTAGGATGCTAATAAATATTGTGTAGTTAATTAATCCAAATTGTGCGGTTGATAAAGTTTTGGTTAGTAAGATACTTAGAGTAAATTGGAGGCAAAACCCAGTGATGCATATTGCCAGTGGTAGTAAAGCTTGTTTGAGAATTGATCTTCCGATACTAAACATTGTGCTCAAGGTTATCTAAGTTTAAAATGGTTACACGTTTAATTAATTATTGAAATAAGTGAAAGCGGTATGAATTGCCAAAAAGCGAGATTGCTTTGTTGAGGAAGTTGTGGATTCGTCTCACTTGCTTATTTCTATTTTTTACTTTGTAGAACAATTCATTAAATCTATCGAACTCGGGTAGTAGACTATCTGGAAGCTTTTTTAGAGCAATTTCAATCAAATCAAATCGGTTATAAACAATCAAGCACGCAAAATAAGCCGACCATTTTTTCACATCAAAAGATTGCAGGGCCATGGATTCTGGTGACCTAAGAAATAAAGCATCACCGAAAACACATTGACCATAGTTATTATATGCATTTCGCTCCCATCTGCATAAATTTACAAAGTCAATAAATTCAAAATCATACTCTGCCAAAGTCTTGCATACATCCCCAAATAATGGTTGATTTTTGTACAATTCGACAAATTCGATTTCCAAGTCAAGTCCAATAGCTGATGATAAATAACTTGATGCGCCTTTAAGAACATCATTTTCAGCACCTTGAATATCAATTTTTATAAAATCAACAACAGGGATATCTATACAATTCAATGAAATGCAATTGAAAGACATATTCTCAATAATATCGAACCTTTCTGCG
>JAURNZ010000080.1 GCA_030829925.1 Gammaproteobacteria bacterium
AGCTATCATCATAAATAGATCACTGATTAGGAAGGATATACCAATTAGACTGCTAACCATTCCCATAACCATACCTTTTGAATCTTTGGATGCTGTTTTAGATATTTGTACAAGTAAGCTTGTAAACAATAAAAATTCAAAGAAAGTCATTACAAACATGATTAAGGTAAATACTGCATAACTTGACTAAATACTTAATAAAGACATGAAAATTGCTGTTGTTAAAGCCAATACATTGGTTGCAGACTCATAGGTAAATCTCTTTTCAAACCAAGGTTGTACAATAAATATGGATAACATGGCACATAAGCCATTTATAAAGTAATAGAGACCAATTTGATAGCTATTTGAGAAATAAATGCGATCAAGCATTATGGGTGATGTTTGTAAAAATATCCCCCAAGCTATTTCTAATTGAGTGAATAATACTAATAGATACCCTAATTTCTTCGAAATTTCAAAATTAAATAATTTAATGTTTTTTATTTCATTTGGCTGATGAGTTTCACCAATACAGAAATAAACGAGGAGGGAATTTAATAAGCATAATGAAAAGCCACCATAAAAAGGTAATATATAGTGATCATTATGATTGCCATAGATGTAAGAGAAAAGCATAGTTAAAAATGCACCCATGACAAATCCAATGGCGCTTGCAGCATTGACCCAGCCCATGTATTTGCCTAATTTACCTTCTGGTGCGATGTCTGTCATGACAGTTTGAACCAAACTAAATGAACCACTACCTAAGCCAATCACGAGGCGAGCGAATATGAATAAGCTAAGGCTGCCAAGATTCAAGCCTAAGATACAAAGCCCATATGAAAGTGTTGAGGCTATCAAACTAAATAGAATAACTTTTTTTCGGCCTAGAAAGTCAGATAATCTACCCATAATGACGCCACTGATGCTCCAGCCAATGGGTACGATCATCATGGTGATGCAATAAAATAAGAAAAATTGATTGGAGGCTAACTGAAATGGGTTAGACGTGCTAGAGAAGATAGTTGGCAATACTGGAAATACCAGGCCCATACCCATAATGTCAGTGACTACAGTTAACAATAGGGTGACAATGGTAAGTGAGCGTGTGCGAATGTTCAAAATTACTTAGCTGTAATTTTTTCTTTAATTCTAGCTTTACGACCTGAAAGATTTCTAAGGTAGTACAATTTAGCTCTACGAACATCTCCTTTACGAAGACAATCAACACTATCAACCAACTTGCTATGAAGTTTAAAAACTCTCTCTACACCTTCACCATTTGAAATTTTTCTAACAGTGAAAGAAGAATTAAGGCCTCTTTTACGTAAAGCTATGACAACGCCCTGAAAAGTTTGTAAACGTTCACGATCACCTTCTTTTACTTTTACCTTGACAGCAACTGTATCGCCAGGTGCAAAGTTGATTTTGCAATTTTCTTTTAATTGAGAATTTTCGAATTGTTCTAAAACTTTAGATTTCATTGTTTGCCTCTTAAAAAACTATATTTAATCATTATTTTATATGGTTGTCAATCATCTTTATGATTTCTGTGTTGATTGCGCCAAGCCGTAATTTCTGCATGGTTTCCGTTTAGTAAAACCTCTGGCACTTTATGGCCGTGGATCTCAGCGGGTCTTGTGTAGGTAGGGTAATCATATTGGTCATTTGTAAAAGATTCTGAAGTTAGAGATTCAGGGTTGCCAAGCGTACCAGGAAGTAATCTAGCAATGGTATCAATGATACAACACGCAGCAAATTCACCACCTGAAAGTACAAAGTTGCCAATTGACCAAGTTTCATCAACACAATGATCAATAAACCTTTGATCAATACCCTCATAACGACCACAGACAATAATAAGTTGATCAAGCGTAGTGCTGGCTGTAGCAACGTTATGATCGAAGGTTTTACCTTGTGGTGATAAGCAAATAATTTTGCAATTAGTAAATGTAGTTTTATGTTTGATGGCTTCAATTGTTTTATATAATGGCTCATAGCACATTACCATGCCTGGGCCACCGCCGTATGGTTTGTCATCAATGTAGCCATGTTCGTTATTTGCGAATTGTCTTGGGTTCCAATAATTAATTTCAATGATGTTATTTTTTATAGCTCTAGAAATAACACCATATTGGAGTGCATCGAATAATTCAGGGAATAGGGTAACAATGTCAATCCTCATATTCCCAATCCACAGTGATGATGTTGTTTTCTACTTTCACTATGTATTGATCAATATAAGGTATGTATAGTGACTTGCCATTTTCTTTTTTAATTAGTAATAAATCATGTGCACCATTATCATGTATTGCTGTCACAATGCCAAGGTTCTTGTTGCTTAAGTTGATGACTTTGTTATTAACTAAGTCGTGCCAGTAGTGTCCTTCCTCAAGTTTTGGTAACATTGTTTTGTCAATGAATATAACTTTATCTACATAGCTTTGCACATCTTCTGGGTTGTCGATGCCATCAACGGATGCAATGAATCCTTGTTTAGTTGTTCTAATCAGTTCTATAGATACAGTGGTAAAAGTGTTGTCTTGTTGAATATAACAAGGTTGGTATGTGAATATGTTTTCTTGAGGGTCTGTATAAGAAAATACCCTGATGTAACCATTCAGGGCATGAATTCTTCCAAACTTTCCGATTTCGATTGGTTGAGTGATCAACTGGATTTTTTAGCTTTAGCAGTTGTCTTTTTTGCAGAAGTTTTCTTAGCTGTAGCTTTCTTTGCTGGAGCTGCTTTCTTTTCTGCTGAGGCCGAAGTCGTTTTAGTCTTTGATGCAGACGTTGATTTCTTTTCACTGGTTGTCTTCTTGCCTGTTTTCTTTTGGCTATCAGACTTGGTGATTTTTGCTAAACGTTTGCTAACGTCATCGCTACCTTCAGCAATTAATGTCTTGTTATAGGCCTTAAGAACTGAAATGAATCGATCCGAACACTGAGCGCCTTTAGCAACATATGATTCAACTGCATCGATGTTGATTAGAATAGTCTTTTCTTGACCACGTGCAATTGGATTGTAGAATCCAAGTGATTCAATGTATCTTCCATTGAGAGGGAAGCGCTTGTCAGCAGCAACGATTTGGTAAAAAGGTCTTTTCTTCGATCCTGTTCTTACGAGTCTTATAACAACCATAATATTCCTATAAATTAATAAAGACTTATGTTATCACACTAAATCTATTTGTAAAGGTTTAATTGAAATCTGAGTTCTTTAAACGGTTCATTAAGCTTGATTTAGAGCCAGGTTGCAGCTTTTTAGACATTTTCTGCATCATTTTGAATCGTTTCATGAGTTTGTTAACCATTTGGATGTCGTTGCCAGAACCTAAGGCGATACGTCTTTTTCTAGAGCCTTTGATCAAGTCTGGGAAAGCACGTTCTTTTGGTGTCATAGCTCTAGTTGCAGCTAACATTCTTTTAAACATGGGAATATCAATTTGTGAATTAAGTTGGTTTTTCATTTCGTCTGTCATGGTATTAAACCCTGGAAGTTTGCCCATCATACTTTCCATATTGTCCATCTTAATCATTTCTTCTAACTGTCCTTGGAAAGCATCCAGGTCAAAGCGATTCTTTCGAATCTTTGCCATGGTTTCTTTAGATCTTTTTTCATCGATTTGTTTTTCAACTTGTTTTACAAGCGATACAATGTCACCCATGCCAAGAATTTGTGATGCAATTCTTGTAGGATCAAATTCATCGATTTTGTCTAGATGTTCACCCTCACATATGAATACTATAGGTTTTTGCGTAATTTCTACGATAGAAAGTGCTGCACCTCCACGAACATCGGCATCTAACTTAGTAATGATTGTTCCTGTAATAGGTAGTGCCTCATCAAATGATTTTGCAACGTGGGCTGCATCTTGTCCCATCATGCTATCAACAACAAGGAGCACTTCATTAGGTTTTGATATTTCATGAATGTCTTTTATTTCGGCCATTAGGTCTTCATCTATATGAAGTCTTCCTGCGGTATCAATTAACAGTACATCGTGATGATTTGTTTTGGCGTGTTCGAGGGCGCTGTTTAAGCGTTGTTTGTAGTTGTCATTGCCATCCGGATGCTTATAAAAATCTATTTCTGCACGCTCACTTAGTTTTTCAAGTTGTTCAATAGCAGCAGGTCTTTGAACATCCAGTGAAGTTGTAATGATGCTTTTGTTTCTCTGTTCTTTGAGCCATTTGCCGAGTTTGGCAACAGTGGTTGTTTTACCAGCACC
>JAURNZ010000081.1 GCA_030829925.1 Gammaproteobacteria bacterium
AAACACCATTCATAATTTACATTTTTACCAATCTCTCATGCGGGCATTGCGTCAAGCAATAGAAGCCGGTAATCTAGATAAATATATTGAAACTAATCAACCAATCATTGAGGAACCAATACCATGACGTTGTCACCTTATATAAGACCATTACTTTTTTTAATTTCACTGCCTAATGCATGGGCAGCAAATGCCGCAACCAGTCAATCTTTTATTCTTAACATTCTACCACTGGCTGCAATCGTCGTATTTTTCTATTTCATCATCATTAGACCACAACAACAGGAGCAAACTGAACTCAATAACATTCAGAGTTCGATCAAGGATAAACAAGAAATCATCACAATGTCAGGTGTGCTTGGCCAGATTATTAAAGTAAAAGATGACTGGGTGCAACTTCAAACATCGACAGACACATACTTTTGGATAAAACGTAATCAAATTCAAAAAGTACTTCCCAACGGTACTATTAAACATTTAGAGAAAAAATGAATACACCCTTATATATTCGAAATATCTTCTTTAGCATTTTAACCTTAATTGCTTTACTTTATTCCTTACCTAACTTCTTTGGTGAGTCACCTGCACTTGAAATAAGCGCGCAAAACATGACCAAAGAGACCTTAATGGAAACCCTTCAAAAATCAGGCTTTCAATTTAAGAGCATTCAGGCTAAAGATCAATCATGGCTAGTTAGATATACTGATACAGAAGATCAGTTGGGTGCACAAAAATGGCTTTCTAAAAATCAACCTACTTGGATCGTTGCTCTAAACTTGGCGAATAATACACCACAATGGTTATTAAACATTGGTGCAACCCCAATGAAACTTGGCCTTGATTTACGGGGCGGCGTTCACTTTTTGTTAGACGTTGATATTCGACCTGTAATAGAAGGGAGGATAAAAGGAGACTCAAGAGAAATAGGGTCAACACTTAGGAAAAATGATATCGATGTCAAACGTATTTATACCAATGAAACAAACGGTGTCATAGTAACTTTAATTAATAATAATGCCGCAATAAAGGCACAAAGCTTAATAAAAACTCAATTTAGAGATTATGACATTACGATTAAAAACAGCCAACTCACCCTTACGCTAAACCCTAGTGCCATTGAACAACAAAAAAAATACACCTTAGAACAAACCATTCAAATACTATCTAACCGAGTTAACGAACTTGGCGTTAGTGAAGCAGTGGTTCAACAAGAAGGCGATAGCATGGTTAGCGTAGACCTTCCTGGCATACAAGATACAGCCAAAGCAAAAGACCTTTTGGGGAGTAATGCTCAAATCACATTTCAACTAGTAAGCAATCAAACAGATGATCCAAATGAGCGCCCTTTTGGCACAAAATGGTATACTTATAATGATCGAAAAGTCTTGTTAGAAGAAACACCTATATTAACTGGTGAATCCATTACTTATGCTGCAAGCTCAATCAGCGATCAAGGGCATGCTGTACTAATTAGACTCGCCGGTGGAGCCAGTCGCTTTTATCGAAAAACAGCTGAAAATGTAGGCAATCAGTTAGCGGTTGTCTATCATGAAAAATTTATTGATGACCGCTTATCCACAGAAGAAAACAAAATATGGCGCAATACATCACGCGTCATCAGTGTTGCCACCATAAACCAAGCACTTGGAAATTCTTTTGAAATAAATAATTTAGAAAGTCAGCCTTATGCTGAAAAACTTGCGCTTCTCATGCGCTCTGGCGCACTGACTGCCCCATATGCCATCATTGAAGAAACATTGATTGGCCCAAGTCTTGGTAAAGAAAACATTGCAAAAGGTACTTACTCATTAACCATGGGCTTTTTATTAGTCGTCTTATTTATGACACTTTACTATGTAGAGTTTGGCATTATTGCCAATATAGCCTTATTCTTGAATCTACTATACTTGCTAGCACTACTATCAATCTTAGGAAGTACCCTTACCTTACCAGGAATAGCTGGCATTGTATTAACAGTTGGCATGGCAGTTGATGCAAACGTATTGATCAATGAACGTATCAGAGAAGAACTTAAGAAAGGTTTATCATTAGCAATGAGTATTAAGGCAGGCTATGAGAAAGCATTCGCAACCATTGTGGATGCAAATGTTACAACTCTTATTGTTGCAATGATCCTTTTTGGTCTGGGCTCTGGTTCAATTAAAGGGTTTGCAATTACTCTTATCCTGGGCTTACTTTCTTCAATGCTAACATCAATTTATATATCTCGTGCCATTACTGACACTTATAGAAAATACCGTAAGCATATTCATATCGGAGTATAATTTTTTATGAATTTTTTTAAAAAAGAATCTACCATCAACTTTATGTCACTTAGATACAAAGCCATTATTTTTTCAATTTTATTAAGCATCGTATCCATTGTTGCATTGTATTTTAATGGTCTTCATTTAAGTCTTGATTTTACTGGGGGTACTCAGGTAAGAATGAAGAATCTATCTTTAACAACAACCGAATTAAGAGATGAAGTTAGTAAAGCATTTGGCAGTGATGTTGTTGTTCAAAGGCTTGGTGCTGGTGACGAATTTATTATCCGTATTGGAGGAAAAATCCGACAAGATGAACAAAATAATATAAAATCTTTCTTTATCAAAAACTATGGAAAAAATAATTTTACCGGCATTACATTCATTGGCCCTCAAGTGGGTCATGCGCTGCTAATAAATGGTGTCATTGCTACCATTATTGCATTACTCACAACCATGATTTATGTAATGGTTCGATTTGAGTATCGTTTTGGTTTTAGCGCTATGCTTGCCCTACTTCACGACCCTATAGTCATCTTAGGTTGTTTCGCTTTATTTAGGTTGGAATTTGACTTGAATTCACTAGCAGCACTATTAACTATTCTTGGCTACTCATTAAATGATACGATTGTTGTTTACGATCGTGTAAAAGAAAACTTTATCAAAAATAAAAGAAAGAATCCCGATGAAGTAGTTAACGAAGCTATTAACCAAACATTGTCAAGAACGATCATGACCTCAGGTTTAACCCTCATTGTTGTTTTGACATTATTAATATTCGGTGGTGATCAATTACGCAACTTTGCACTCTCATTAAGTATTGGTATTGTGATTGGGACATATTCTTCTATTTATATTGCC
>JAURNZ010000082.1 GCA_030829925.1 Gammaproteobacteria bacterium
GAGTAAAAGCCATATCAATAATAGGGACGAAATACGTAACTGTCAATTTTTTTAAATATATCGACTATAATTGTTACTAATTGGAGAATAATAATGAAAAAATATTTTATAATCGCATTTTTAATGGCTCAAGGTTTCGCAAATGATACAACGAGCTCTGGTCAAACAGGGGAAGGTCCCTCAGATGACGTAACTGTTGTTTCGTGGGGGGGGACGGATACAGAGTAGTCGCATTTTTAATGGCTCAAGGTTTAATAATTGAAAACTGAAATAAATATATAATTATATAACATAACGACTTTTCAATATTTTTTTGGTATCAATAATACATGCAACCAACCCCCTTCACATTCATTCCAAATTGGCTGACAAAAGCAGAAATAGACATGTTATGGCCCATACTTTTAAAGCTACCCTGGCAAAAAGAAGATTTAACACTGTATGGAAAAACTCATCCCATGCCACGCAAAGTGATTTGGATTGCCGACCATGGTGTAAAGTATCGCTATGCCAATAAAGATCATTATCCTGAGCCATGGCCATCTATACTTACCCAGATACGCTTAAAACTAGAGCAAACATTAGGACATGATTTCAATGGTGTCCTAGGCAATTTATATCAAGATGGCAACGATTACATGGGCTGGCACAGTGATGATGAAAAAAGCATTGATGACCAATCCCCGATTGTCTCACTCAGCTTGGGTGCTACTAGAAAATTTAAATTCAGAGCGAAAAATAATCACTGTGACCAAAGCAGCATAGCTCTAACCGAGGGGAGCTTATTAGTCATGCCTGCTGGTAGCCAAAAATATTGGCAACACACGCTACCGAAAATGCTCAAAGTCACCGAGCCCAGAATCAATCTAACGTTTAGAGTGATGCATTCAAATACCTAGATAGGTAGCGCTATGTCTTCAGGTACTTTTATTTTTTTAATTTTCTCATCGGAAAAAATTTTTTTTAGCAATAAATAGTGATCTAAATCAAATTGTGTTGATGGCATCATATCTAATGTGCTATCAGTCTCAGTGGTTGTTTCTACACCGAGGTAGCGCCAACGATCTACAAAATGACATTGCTTGAGATGATTTTTCTTATCATGTTCATAAAACATCATCGGCGTTTGATAGACCCATTTTTGTTGCATATAAGTTTCCAGTGCTGATAATAATCTTTGATTATGTGATACAGCAGATTCTTTTCCGACACAGGCCCCCTGGCAGCGCTTGACTTGATAATTAAAACAGCTTTTGGTGTGTTCAACACCCAACATAACAGCACACAGTTGATGCTTACTAACCAACTGATTTAATAAATTCAAACGATGGCGCTGATTACGAAAAGGACCATATCCATCTAGTTTTGCATCAAAAACGCGCTCAGTAGATTTGATCTTAGGCCTTAAATATCCCATATCATCTGCTTCTAACACCATAAAGTGTAGACTTTTTTGTCGCCTTAATTTGCGATTAAAAATAGGTAAATGTTTTTTTATTAGAGTCGACTCTCTTAGTAGAGCAGAATACTCACCTGCTGCAAGCTCCCAGCCTAAATGTGTTGCTTGCTGAGTGATTTTGCGTTCTTTAGCATCTGTCTTAGCTTGTTGAAAATGAGAAATAATTCGTTCACGCAAATGAATGCTTTTACCTATATAGATAGGACGCTCATTATGATAAAAAGTATAGACCCCAAAGGTATCAGGGATTTCATCTAACACCTTTAAATAAAGATCAATTGGGAAAATATTTTTTAATTTTTTGGTTGTCATCAAGCCATAACACGTTTGAGTGCATCATCGCCTTCTGACCAAATATAGCGGATATTATCACCTAAACGTAACAATAACACATCCATCTTCTTAATTTCACAAGCAATCATTGTGAAATTTTCAAACGCATCTTTTTCAGATAAATCGAAAGTAGCCAAATCAGCAGCATAACTTTCACCTGGGTTTCCCACTTGATGGTAGCACTCTTGCGATAAGAGTGGCATACTTTCCCACTTTTCTCTACAAACATCATCTAAATGATGGATTTTTGCAACTGCCTGAATAGAAATTTGTGTTTTTTCTTCTTTGCTATACCAATGAAGGCTAACATTGGGGTCTTGCTGCAAACATTGTACTTTATGGCTACGAAAATCTGTATTAAAGTAAATATGTCGATTGGCTAATTGACGGAATACAACCGTATCTATTTTTGGAAAATTAGATTCATTGACGTAGCCCAGTTGCATTAAATGATAATCATTCTTATTGGTTTTAATGCCGGCTTGGAGTTTTGACCAAACCCAAACAAGATCAATATTCTCTGGTTGCATGCTGCCTCCTACGTCGACATTTATCAGAACAGTACTTTACTTGTTCCCAGCATTTCTCCCATTTTTTTCGCCAAGTAAATGGCTTTTGACAAATCGGACAAACTTTCTGCGGGAGATGTTCTTTTGCTACATGTCGCATAAAACTACAATAATCCCATTACAGTAATTAGTCAATAAAGAGCAATTTTTACATCGTTTATCATACGAAATATTATTTTTAGTGCTGTAGTCAAATAAAATAATAAAGGAAGTTATTAATTTAATCGATGTCAGTCAATCATATGTTGAGCAATTTTAATGGCACCATAAGTCAATACACCTCTTGCACCTGCACGTCGAATACCGACCAAGCTTTCATGCAACAAAGGGATAAAAGGTTGATTGGTTTGTTGTGAAAGGGCATGCAACATCGCATACTCACCACTCACTTGATACGCAAATGTAGGCACTGAAACATGTTGGGCAATATGTGCTATCACATCTAAATATAACATACCAGGCTTAACCATGACCCAATCCGCACCTTCTTCAACATCTAATTGTGCTTCTAACAATGCTTCTTTAATCTGAGTTGGCTGCATTTGGTAGGTGGACTTATCAATGGGTGTTGCTTGACTTGAGCCTACAGCATCTCTAAAAGGACCATAGAGTGATGAAGCATATTTAGCGCTGTAAGCAAGTATGAGTGTCTCTACATGACCTGCTTGCTCTAAAGCTTGACGTATCGCGCCAATGCGACCATCTTGCATGTCTGATGGAGCAACCACATCTGCACCAGCCGCCACAAGTACCAAAGCCTGTTCAACAAGCTTCTCCACAGTTAAATCGTTATCGACTTTTGCACCGACTAAAATTCCATCATGACCATGCGTTGTATAAGGGTCAAGTGCAACATCAGCAATCAATCCGATGGTGACACCTCGGTCACGCATCATGCCTAAGGTGCGACACATTAGATTATTTTGATTTAAAGCCTCAGAGCCCTGATCATCTTTTTTATCATTTTCCACACATGGAAATAAAGCCACAGCTTGAATCCCCAAAGACTGTGCTAAAAGCGCTTCTTTCACGGCCTCATCCATACTCAATCTAAAGCAATCAGGCAATGTACTGATGGGCTCACGGACCTTAGCACCTTCGCAGACAAATAAAGGCAAAATAAGGTTATGAGGGCGTAAATCATTTTCCTGAGTTAGCCTTCTAGCCCAAGGCGCTTGTCTTGATCGTCTTAAACGGGTGTTTGGGAATGCTGGCATTAACTTGCCTCCTGATATAATTTTGGTTGGGTCATCGATGGCATCTCAGACTGATAGCCAAGCGCTAACAAACTTAATTCTTTTTTTGCAGGTGTAAAGCCATCTAATAAGCGCATACCTATGCTTCTACACTTCACCCATAATGGGTGTGCCACGTGGAACATCTGCTGACACATGGCCATGGCTTGTCGTATACGTTCATTGTGGTTGCGTTGTCTTTGGGTATAAGCATTTAGCAAACTACTTGAATCCAACACATGGTGACCCAGCAAATCAATGACAACAGCCACATCCATCAGTCCTAAATTAAGTCCTTGGCCTGCAAGTGGGTGTACGGTATGAGCTGCATCACCAATCAGTAGCACACCTGGTTTACCATATTGTTTGGCATGATGTGATTTTAACGGGAACATCAAGCGATCAGACTGAAGTCGCATGTCGCCCATACGCCCCTGATAATGGGCCATAAGCTCAAACTCAAACTGCTTACTATCGAGGTTCATTAAACGTTGTGATTTCACCGCATCAACACTCCAAACCAATGCACTGTGATGAAGGTCATGTAATGGCAATAAAGCCAATGGCCCCGATGGCATAAATCGCTGTCGGGCGGTATGGTAATGTGGACCATCATGTTTAATAACGGCCCCAATCGCATTTTGTGCATAATCAGTCACAACAGATTCAATGCCTAAGATGGTTTTGAGGGAAGATTGCGCACCATCTGCACCGAGAACAAGTTTTGTGGTTATTTCATGCTGACTGGTAATCACCTGATGGCCATCTGCAGACGGATGTAATGATTTAAGCTCATCATGGTACACTTTAATCTTAGCTTTGCGAACATGTGCAGCCAATGATTGACGCATGGCTTCATAAGCGATGATATGCCCCAAATTAGGTTCCGCACAATCAGCTGCGTTAAATAGCACATCTTCATTGTGATGTGCATCCCAAATAAGCACATGATCGTAATAAGTCTTATCTTTTAACTCATCCCAAACGCCTAGATATTTGAGCAAATGTTCTGAGGGTCGATTAATGGCACAAACTTTTGGATCAAACCCTTTGGTAGTTGTCTTTTTAGGTAAACCATCTTTGGCTATAATGGCAACATCATAACCCTTTTGATGACAGGCTAGGGCTGCTGCAAAAGCAACCACACCATGACCTAAAACAACAACATCATGCATCTGAATCCACCTCTGCATGACGCATCACTTTTGGATAGATCTTTGGCACCTGCCCACGGATCAATGCCGGCATTGGATATCTAAAACCCATGCCAAACTCAGCCACGTAACGCTTAAATGGCGAGACATAATTAGCTAACTTCAGCGCCAAACCATGCATGGATTGTAACCAAATAGCATTCATATCAAAAAGGTTCATTAATGTTGAGACCCCTTTAAGTAATTTATCATGATGCGGCACGACGGTTTGATTATAACGTTGTGAAAATTTTTCATCGTTAAAGGGCACTTGATTCTCGATGGCATGCGCCAATAAATCTGCCAAAACCCCAACATCAAAAAAAGCTAAATTGAGGCCTTGGGCGCCTACTGGTGGAATCGCAAAACCTGCATCGCCAAGCAAAATAGCTCCTGGCATAGCAACTTTTGATGCAATGCCTTGCCCTAAAGGAAATACCATATGACGATGTAATTTTTTAATCTTACAAATATCTGCCATATGTTCTTTTAAAGAAACCAAAAGCGCTTCATCATCAAGCTTAAAAATGTCATCCGACTTTTGTTTTGCCAATATGATTTGATGCATGCCACTGGCCGTTGGAATACATGCAGCCGTGCCACCTGAAACAAAACGCAAATAAGCATCCTCACAAGAATCTTCAAGTTCAACAGATGCAACCAGCGCATTTTTATCCCATTCAGATTGAGTATAAGCCATGCCTAACTTTGTGCGATTTTCAGATTGTCTACCATCAGCTACAATAAGTAACCTTGCAGCATACGCTTTATCAGCTAAGTGTATTTTAGGCTGGGCACCAGCTTCAATCGAATCTATTTTTGCATTCAAAAAACATGTTATGTTTTGATCTTGCTCGACTTTTCTAGCAAGTTCATTTTGTAAATCAGAACCCATCACAACATACCCTAAATGGGGATGGCGCCTTTGATCCGCATCAAACGAAAAAGTTGACCAGGTATCTCTTAACACATGCATTGTCTTAAGCCCATGAGCTTTTGGCTCAAGCGACTTGGCAACATTCAGTGCTTGTAATAGTTGCCAACTGGCGGCATTAAGCACGATGGGTTTAAAGGCATGCAATTGGCTATCTTTGAGGCTATCTTTAACATCAAATAATTGCACTTTTAAATTTAATTTAGAACAGGCGATGGCTGCTACTAAACCGGGAAAGCCACCTCCGATGATGATTACGTCTGTCATGAATTCATTATATCTTCTATTGTATCTATTGTCTTGCAGCAATCTTTACTTAATACATCTGAACCTTGTTCAGTCACTAAAACATCATCCTCAATTCGTACACCTATGCTGTGGTAGTCTGGTGATATTTCCTTTAATTGGTTTGAAATATACAAACCTGGCTCAACGGTTATAACCATGCCTGGCTGAAGAACCATTGGATGACTTTCTTGATCTGAATAAGGACAAGGGTCATGCACATCACGTCCAAGCCAATGGCTCACACCATGAAAAAACAAATCTTTTATATCATATGAAGTGCTCGATAAAATACCTAAATTTTGAATGCCTTGCGACATAACTTCATTTGCCTTGCGATGCAACGCATCAAACCCAACCCCTGGTTTAACCAAATCGATAACTGCCTGCTGTGCCTCAAGTACAATCTGATAAATATCCCGCTGTTCAGAACTAAATCGACCATTGGCAGGAAAGGTCCGAGTAATATCAGATGCGTATCCTTGCCATTCACAGCCCGCATCCACCAGTATTAATCCATTTGGATCGATGGCATCACGACACGTGCGGTAATGCAAGGTACATGCATTTTCGCCAGAAGCCACAATTGACTCGTATGCCAAATGCTCTGATCCTGCTTGAAAGCAAACATCTCTAAATAAAGAAGATAGTTGATACTCATGGGTTTTATGTTTAACTTGGCGCATCAAACTTTCATGTGCTTTGGCACTTATTTGACAGGCATGACGCATATGTTTGATTTCATCTTCTGACTTATATAAACGTTGTGCTCCAAGGATTGGAGACACATCTAAATATGCTCTAGGCCTGACAGGACGTCTATTAGAATCATCAAGAACATCTGTGAGCAATGCTTCTACTTGCGTCTTTTTTTCGAATGGAAAATACACTGTTGGCACTTCAGACAACCATTGTTTTAGAAGCGGCTCTAACGCTTGTCGATAAATAACTTCGTCTGCATGTCCAAGAGCTACAATGGCTTCAGGAGTTAGTCGTTTGCCCTCCCAGCGTTCGATTGCTGGATCTGAATCTTGGCAGCATAAAACGACTTGGACAGCATCGCCCTCTTTTTTTAATAGCCACCAAGACTCTGGATAATACCACTCAGAAAGATATGCAAAATCACTGAATTGTCGAAAAGGAAAATCAACGTCTAAATTTCTATAAACATAACCTGCACCTGGCACAATGACCATGGCACGATGTTCGATGGATTGAGCTAAAGACTCAATACGTTTTTTAATATGCTGCAACATACTATAAGCATAGATTACATCGGAGATTTCGTCCAGTCAGCAAAGCTTAACTGGCAACAGGCCAATCTGTTGGAAATGTGACATAGTTGACTTGAATGCAGCGTCTTTCTTTTTGAATGGTTTTTAGCTCCATGCCATGCCATGTGTTTGGGCCGCTTGTGAAAAAGTAACCGTAATTATGACGATAAGGCACTGTCTTGACTAACGCTAAATCTTTATCGTAAAAATCTGTACCCAAGTCTTCTGACTCGCCACATAAATTGACAAAACATAATCCAGATAATAATTTTTCCTCAATATCACAATGAGGCTTGAGCCAAAAGCCTTGTCGATCACAAATCACTTCTAAACGCACATAGGCTTTGGATAAATCTTTGCCAATTAGATTACCAATATGTTCATGCGTTTCTTGGGTTTGCAATGAAGCGATTAAAGTTGTTAAAGCTGGAAAATCAGTGGCATTTTCTTTTGTTACATAGCAGCGGAATGGATCTGCTTTACCACCCGAAACAATACCCTTGCGGAATTCACCAGAACCAGCATCTAACGCTCTAGTGCCGTCATAAGCCAACCCTTCTTTATTTGGATCTTTGATGTCTGCATGAACAATTTCATCAATCATAGCCTGAGTAAGCGGCTGATTGATTTCCCAATGATTAAATGGATCCACATACATTTGTGTATTTGTTTTTAATTGTTCATAAAAAGACATTTGTATATTTCTCCTTAAGCATTTGGGCAATGCGTTTAGCTTCATTTAATGGGGCATATGACCATGAATCAAACGTACCTTGCCATGGCCTGACCATCCCTTTAGCATACAAACTTTGATGCAAATTTGCCAGTCGTTCTTGTTCGCGCCTTGGTTGGAATGTTAAACAATACACAGGCTTTCCTGTGAAACAAGCTTCTGAAAGCATCGATGCTGAATCACAAGTAACCACTATGTGACTAGAAGCACGTAGGGCATTTAAATAGACGGATCGAGTGATATTTGAAACGAGTTGATGCGGCGTAGTTAATTTTGCATTGATCATATTCAGAGTATCTTCAGGCGTTCGATTCGAAGGAACAAAGACCAATTGGTAGTCATTTATTTTAGCTGCCCGAATCAAAGAATCAATGGCGCTAGCCATCGATTTTGTTGTCCAATTAAAACTCTTTGTCGGCCCCCCAAGAATAACAGCTACTTGGTTGCTTTTTGATTGTGGCCAATGTTGATCATGCATGCTTTCTTCAATGGCATGATACTTTAAATTATGGATCGCCCCCAAAGATGTGACGACACCATCACTATTGAATTGATCATGCTCGGGAATAATCACACTATCAAAGCACTTTGTTTGAATAATGGGGTTTTGGATATGAATGGTAAAAATATCTTCTTTATATTTAGCCTTTAATAGCTTAGAAGCAATGGCAGCGTGTCTGCCACATGAAATCAACACGCTCGGCAGAGCTGAAGGCAAGGATTCGTTAAAAACATATGATTTTGCTGGCACACACTGACTTGGCAACTTAGACCAACCTCTTTTAAGCTTGACTGCATGGTGCTCAAAAGTTAACCCAAGGGCATCTGCCAAACCAGCAGCTTGGCTTAACATGCCATGCAAACCACCTGTTAATAATAAGGATTGCTTATTGGACACTTTCATACTCCAAATCTTTTTGTCTAAGCATTGCTTCATAGACCCCAAGGGTTTCAGCAACCATTTTATCTTTCGTAAATATATTCTCTTTTAAGGTGATGCTTTTTTGAGCAAGCAAAGACTTTGTTTTCTCCAACAATGCTTGTTCATCTTTCAATGGAATCAACCCTTCTGGAAATAATACATTTAAACTTTCTGCCACACCACCAATGTTCCAACCAACCACAGGTGTTTGCATTTGAATGGCTTCAATCACTGTTCGACCAAAAGCTTCTGGCTCAATTTTTAATGCATAGGTAACATCTGAGAGCGCATAAATTTCACGAACATCTCGACGCAGCCCACAAAAAGTTATCCGATCAGAAACACCAAGTACATTAACCAATGCTTTAAGTGAAGCTAAATATTTAGGCTTACAATGTTCTAATGAACCTACAATTAAACCGTGGTGATCATCATCTAATCTTGAGAGCAACTTGATAAAATGATCAATGCCCTTTTTTTCACTTAAACGAGATACCAATGAAAGAATCTTTTTATCTTTCGTTTGAGGAAAACTTTCAAACCATTGCTTTTGCCATGCTGGAGACAAATCACCTGTTTTAAATTGATTGGTGTCACAGCCACGAGGGATCAGGCTTATTTTAGCAGGATGGATTCGGTAGTTTTCAATGACATGCTCTTTCACTGTATTCGAGATCGCAATGATACGATCAGCCTTAGTCATAACCTTGGAGTAACCTGAAACACTATAAAGACCATGAAAAGTAGATACGATAACAGGTTTAGAGATATATTTTGATTTAGCCAAATGATTCAACCAAGCAGGCACCCTGGATCTTACATGAATGATATCTGGTTTAATTGAGTTTACCAACTGTATCAGCTGTGGGACAACTAAAAGCGATTTAATGTGTTTTCTATGAATAGGTAACGTGTGATGTACACCACCCAATGACTCAATTTGAGCGGCCATAGCACCGCCAGCAGAAATCACGTGAGCATCGTGACCAATTGCTTTAAGGCCTTCCACCATATCAATGGTGCCGCGTTCAACCCCACCTTGGTTCAGTTCTGGCAATAATTGTAATACACGCATAATCTTATTCCAACTATTTGAGCATACCCAAAAAAATTAAAAGGGTCTAGAAAATGACTAATTTTAAAAAACTTATATTTTGAAAATATTATTTTTTAAGTTATAATAGATAATGTCTGGAGTAGGTTATTTGATGGAAATTCTGAATCAACACTCATCAGTCTGGGGCGTAATGCTGCGAAAAGGTTGTTGACATATTTACACGCTAAAGAGTCTGATACCTTTGTGCGACACCCCACTTAGTCAAATTAAATTCAGGAATTAAATCAAGTGACCGCGACAGACAATTTAAAACAACAATGGCGTACTAAATTAAAAAAACTTACCCCAAAGCCCCTTTCTGATAAAGACATTAAACAACTCCTAGCACTACCAGAAATTATTTCTGCTAAACACATTGGCTGCTATATTGCCATTCAACCTGAAATAGACCTTACTCTTTTCTATCACGCATTGATTGGCTTGGGTAAAAAACTATATATACCAACATTAGATAGCAGTAAAAAAATGTGTTTCATTGAATATGATCCTTCCCAACCCGCAAACATATCTCAGGGATTCCAAACCGAACATCATACATCCCTTTTTGAAGCTGATAAGCTGGATTGTATCATTGTGCCGTGCTTAGGCATTGA
>JAURNZ010000006.1 GCA_030829925.1 Gammaproteobacteria bacterium
ATATGATTATCACCATATTGATTTTCAGCTCCGCATTTAGGGCAGGTTCCTTTTACGAATCTATCAGGTAAGAACATGTTTTTTTCAGTGTCATAAAGTTGGTCTATTTCTTTCTCTATGATATGACTTTTGATTCTGTCATAAATAGTATAACAAATGTCTTTATTTTCAACGCTTTCAGTCGAATGATATGTGTCGTAACTTATGTTGAATCCATCTAAGTCTTTCAGTCTATCTGATAAGATATTATTTAAATAAGTTTCTGGTGTTAGTCCTGCTTTTTCAGCTGCCAACATAATAGCAGTGCCATGTGCGTCCTCGCCACTAAGAAATATGCAGTCCTTGCCCTGTTGTCTTTGAAACCTTACCCAAATATCAGCCTGGATTTGTTCAACAAGGTGCCCAAGATGAAAAGGACCATTTGAATAGCATAACGCTGTAGTAACAATCATTTTATCATTCATATAAATAAACCAAATTAATCAGCTTATTATGTCATAAGTTTCTTCTAATATCTATTTTGGATCTTCGAGGCTAAGTTGTTCAGTTCGATCATTGTAAGCAAATATTTCGGCATAGCGCCCCCAGTCAACAATCACTCTAAAGATTTCGTTTGAAATTTCTTCCGAGTAGTGCTCATCAAGCTTCTGAATTAGAATGCTTTTATCTATTTCATGGTCATTATTTTGATCTAGTTCAGATCTAATGTGTCTCGCAAGTTCAATATAGGTCAATAGCTGCGTAGAAAATATTTTCTTTCTATTGAGAATGTCAGCTTCAGCAAACTGATATCCTTCATTTGTAAGAAATATTTTTCCTCTTCTAACCCTCGCAAAGCCAAGCATTTCAAGTGCTTCAACAGCTGTGAAGAGATTGTCGACATCTAACAAGTGTTCTTCTGCAAAATCCGATAAATCGTATTGATTATCATCATCTGTGTTGGCGAGTGTTTCCAATATTCCAGTGAGCTCAGAGAGAGGGGTTGCAGGTAGTCTAGTGGTTAATGGGGTTGTTTTTTGTGCTATATCGGATTGTTTATACTTTACTTGAGCTTGGCTCATGTGCTGATAAATTTGATCGACAAGCTTTCTAAATTCAGGATTGTTTTCGTCTCTATCTCCTTTCATTGACACTTTGATTTCACTGAAAATCTTTCCAGGATCGCTTGAGAAAACGATTATTCTATCTGCCATAGCAGCGGCTTCTTCAATGTTATGTGTAACCATGATCATTGATCTTAAACGACCTTTTTTTTGTTCCCAAAGATCGAGTAAATCAGCTCGGAGGTTTTCTGATGTAAGAACATCTAGTGCTGAAAAAGGTTCATCCATAAGCATCACAATTGGGTCGGCTGCCATTGCTCGTGCAATTCCAACTCGTTGACACATGCCCCCAGAAAGTTCGCGTGGGTACGCTGACTCAAAGCCATCCATTCCAACTTGGTCAATTGCGGTAAGTGCTCTTTTTCGTCTTTCCGATTCAGGTAGATTTAAAGCATCCAATCCCAAGGAGACATTTTGTAAAACACTAAGCCAAGGTAGGAGTGCAAAGTTCTGAAAAACCATGGAAACACCAGGTATGGGCGCATCTACTTCTTTGCCGTTCCATAAAACTTTGCCTTCATTTGGCTCAGTTAGTCCAGAAATAATTCTTAAAAAGGTTGACTTGCCTGAGCCTGACTTTCCTAATAAACAAACAACTTCGTTTTCAAAGAGTGTAAAATCAATATGATCTAAAACCAGGTGGTGATTACTTTCTTTTTTGAAAAACTTTTTAATACCTAATGCTTGTAATATAGCTTTGCTCTGTTTTGTCATATTTTAAACCTGTTTTGAGTATATTGGTATAAAGGTGCCCAGAAAAAACGATTGATTGCTACAACATAAATACACATGACTATGATGCCTAATGCTTGGAAATTGTATGCATTATTATAAGTTGCTTCAGTAATATATGAGCCTATGCCTGTGGCAACGATGGTTTTCCCATTCCATGTAATATATTCTGCAACGATGCTTGCATTCCACGCCCCACCAGCAGCAGTAATGATGCCAGTGAGTAAGTCAGGTGCTATTGCTGGTAAGATTAAACTTTGCCATTTTGCAAGTGTGGTAAGTTGAAGAGATTGGGTCGCGATCTTTAAGTCTTTAGGAATAGACATTGTTCCTGCTATAACATTAAATAAAATATACCACTGTGTTCCTAAAATAATTAATGGTGAAACCCATATTTCTGGGTCCAGTTGATATTTTATGATAAGCAACGTCATCAATGGGTAAATTAAATTAACTGGGAAAGCAGCCAACACTTGTATGATTGGTAAGCAAATTTTAGGCGCTTGTTTTTTTAGACCAATCCATACGCCAACGGGAACCCATATGATGATTGAGATTGAAAGCATTGTAATAATACGCATTAGAGTTAAGAACCCAAAGTAAAAGACAGTTACAACCTCATTTATATTTGTGGTAAACATAAATCCGTATACGGTTAAGCTGCCAAGGATTGTAACCAATGTGATTTCTATAAAGGCCCAGATGCGGTTAATAGCATCTGGGTTAAGCTTGGAATTACCAATCTTGTCGAGTTGTTTTTTAGGTTTTTTATTAAGGATAGATATATAGATTTTGCTTAGCGACTGAAAAAGGGATTTGACCCATTTGGTTTTAGAGCATGCTGTGACAAGCCAAGAACGATATTCTTGCCCTTGTTGGTTTTGATAGCGGCTAATCCAGTGGAAAATCGGGTTAAATATCAGCTGGTTGGATAGGATTATCGCAAATAACATTGCCAGTAAAGCATAGCCAATGGCATATAAATTACCTGCATCATCTGCTTGTTGAATGTAAGAGCCAATGCCAGGTAATTTGATACTATAGACTTGAAAGTTTATGACTTCAGATGCAACGACAAAGAACCAGCTTGCAGAAAGTGATAACATCATATTCATTGAAAGCGATGGCATGGCATGAGGAATTTCAACTCTCAGAAACTTCTGCCAAGGTGTTAGGTGATATATGGAGCACAATTCATTGTATTCTTCGGGCATGCTTTTTAAGCTTTGGTAAAAAGAAAGGGTCATATTCCAGACCTGTGATGTAAATATGGCAAAAATTGCGGCACATTCTGCACCTAATACGCTACCTGGGAAAAGCATTAAAAGGCCCCATGAAAATAAAGTTAAAAAGCCAAGAATTGGAACTGATTGACAGATGTCAATCAATGGAATAATGATGCGCTCAGCTCTAAAGCTTCTTGCTGCCCACGTACCAAAAGTCAAGGTGAACCAAAGTGATAGTATAAGTCCCAAAAGCATACGAATAATACTTCTGAATGTATATAGTGGAAGATAGGAGATATCAAGAGAAATCACTTGGCTTTGAATTTTTTCAAGTGGTAAGTTCATTTGAGTAATGGACCATGCTGCAGATGCAAAGATGACGATGATCAAGCATGATATGATAATATCCCATGAATTAAAGATCGTAAGATCTGCTGTATTGTTGTCGAACCTTCGCAAACGCATGCTAAATAGTTTAGTTCAAATTCATTAATAACGCTATGTTAAATTAGAAAATTAAGATATGTGGCTATGGGTGGACTTGAACCACCGACTTCAGCATTATGAGTGCTGCGCTCTAACCAGCTGAGCTACATAGCCAATTTTATCAATTTTGGCAACTTAATTGGCCAATGTCAAGCGTGTTTTGATAGCTTTTAAATATCAATTTTTTCTTGATGTTTGAATTTATGAAATTAACAGTTAAGTCATTGCTAGGTAGATTTTTTGCTGTTAGTATTAACCCTGGAATAACGGGAGAGAACATGGCTAGCTATCCAACGAATCAATTAAAATCAGGTATCAAAGTTTTAATCGATGGTGATCCTTGTAACATCATCAGCAATGACTATGTGAAACCAGGGAAAGGTCAGGCATTTAATCGTATTAAGTTTAGAAATTTAATTACTGGTCGTGTTTTAGAGAAGACATTAAAGTCGGGTGATAGTTTGCCTCAAGCTGATGCCATGGAATTGGAAATGAGTTTTATTTTTGCTGACGATGAATTTTGGTATTTCATGGACCCAAAATCATACGAACAGTTGCCAGCCTCAAAGTCAGCTATGGGAGAGACGACAGATTGGATTATTCCTGAAGATACTTGTGTTGTCACTGTTTTTAATGGTGCAATTATTTCTGTATTGGCACCAAATTTTGTTGAACTCAAGGTCATAGAGTGTGAACCTGCTTTAAGAGGTGATACGGTCAGTGGTGGCTCGAAAACCGCTAAATTACAGACCGGAAAAGTGATCAGGGTTCCGCTATTTGTAGACGAAGGTGAAAAGTTGAAAATTGACACAAGAACTGGTGAATATGTGTCGAGGCTTAAATAATGCATGAAGCTACTTTCAATCTTTCGCAGCTTCAAGTACGAGCAGATTTATATAAAAAAATTAGAAGTTTTTTCGATACCCGTGGTGTTATGGAGGTTGAGACTCCATTAATGACACCTTATACGGTGACAGACCCACATGTTCACAGCATTGATTTAAAGTTAAGTGATCAAACTTGGTTCTTACAAACATCACCTGAGTATATGATGAAACAACTGTTAGCACTTGGTTGTAAAGATATTTATCAAATTTGTAAGGCATTTCGAAGTGATGATTTCGCTCAGTTTCATGAGCCCGAATTTAGCATGCTTGAATGGTATCGAATTGATTATGATTATCAAACCTTAATGCAAGAAGTTGTTGCAATGATTAGAACAATTTTTGATCCATTAAGAGTTGCATATTATGCTTACGAAGACCTGTTTAATGAAGTGCTGGGCGTAAGCCCTTTAACGGCAACATGTGAAGAGCTCCGTGAGATTGCTTGCTTGCACCTTGAAGACCATGCTTTTATGGATTTTTCAGAATTTACGCTGACTGACTGGCAGCAATATCTTTTTTCACAGTTGGTTGAGCCAGTTTTATCGGATGTGCCATGTGCCATGGTATATAATTTTCCAATCAGCCATTCTTCTTTAGCAAAACCCTCAGATAACGATCCAAGAGTTTCAGAAAGATTTGAGATGTACTTAAATGGTATAGAATGTGCTAATGGCTTTAGTGAGCTTGTTTCTGATGAGGGCTGTATTGCACGTTTCAAAGCCGATATGAGGCGAAGAGAAAGGCTAGGTATGCCTGGGGTTTCAGTAGATCAAAACTTTATTGAAGCTATGCGTATAGGTTTGCCTAAATGTGCAGGTGTTTCTATTGGCCTAGACCGCTTATTGATGGTGTTAACTAAAACGAAACATATTGCTGAAGTCATTCCACGTAAATTTAATTTTGACTGCGTCGAGCAAGAAGTATTGATGCTATCAGCAGAAAAATAAATGCGCCACTTACGACTATAAAGTATTGTGTGCTGTGTCCCATGCCAAGCTCGCCTGGCATGAAAAAGCCTAATCCTAGAGTGGATATGGCAGTTAGTGTGCCCATAATAGCAGTTAATTTCATCATCGGAACTCTAAAATAATCGCCTTGCTTAGGGCGTAGTTTCATTAACTTAATTGCTGAAATAAAAAGTATAATGTATGTGATTAATGCCATTTGTGTTGTGAGTGCACTTAATAATACAAAAGAGGTATTGATTGGGAAAAATAAAATTAAAAATACAATTACACTATAAATACAAGCTTGGAAAAAAAGTAGATTGAT
>JAURNZ010000007.1 GCA_030829925.1 Gammaproteobacteria bacterium
GATAAGCTTTTTTCATCTTACTCACATCAAAATGCTACGTGAGTAAGGTGAGGGTTTTCTTGATACTTTTCAATTATTTTTGATACCATTTTCTTAAGGGTATCCTTCTGTTGTTGTTCATCAATAAAGCCTGTTTCTTCTTTACTTTCATTGAGAAGGCGTTCAATGGTTTTTTTAGCACTACCCGATGGGAATAGTTTTGCGAGTATACGCCTAGCTTCTTTTGATCCTATGCGATCATAAAGCATGTTTCTAAGGGTTGTGTCTTCCACAGTGGTGCTGAATGCCCATAACTCAATGGGCCCCAGGGTAAGCGTCAATAATTGGGTATTATTGCCTGTTTTAGTTGAGAATTGACATAATATGTTAGCGCCACTGGCACTTGGTCCACTAACATAGTTTCTTAGTGCAGCAATGGCTGTTGCACTAAGGCCAAATACACCAGCTGTTTTTTGAATGGCTTGCTCTGGTCCAGAGTCCATTATAAATATAGAAGTTGCAAATTCAACCATGGTTTGATCAAAGTCATCGATGGATTGTGATATTAAAGAAACCTGAACATTCCATTTACGTCCTTCACGCATGTCTACAATGATTTGATCGCGTACAGCTGCTGCTTTAGAAGTTCTATGAAATTCATCGTATACCAATCGTTTTTTATCTTCACGGATTTCTTTGGTTCGTGTTTCATGATAGAGGTGATAAGATTCTGGTGCATGTTTAAGGTTTTCGATGTTAAGATAATAATCTTTTGCAGCAACATAACGTGCTAACATATACATCACAGCGGTTTGTCTATCAGCTGCATCACCACCAGTCTTGGCAACCTCATCTAAATCTAATGATAGGATTTTGGCTCCAGAGATATCAAATTTTGTAGGCGAGGAAAGAATAGGGTACTCTCTAATCGCACTTGAAATCATTCTTGAGAATGCATCGACAAGAGACTCACCTGTATTGATAGTAATTTTTCCGTACAAATCGGTAACAACATTTGTTCTAGCAAGGGATGTTAAGTCAGACAAGATAGGGACGGCATAACGTTGTGCTTCGGCGGCACGGTGAGGTTTCCCTGCAAGAAATAAGGCGTCTGTGACCTCCCACCAGGTTGTTTTAGGGTCAAAAACGAAACCAATATCTTTTAGTTCAGCGTCAATGAGCTCAGATACACCTTCATTATAAATGTTAGGGTTGCCTTGGTCTGAATGTTGTTTATAAGCTTCATCAACAATCAATCCTGCCATTTCAGCAACACCTTCATATGTATGTTTTGCATTAACAGGCGTTGCAAGTAAACATATGAAATTCACTAGGAATGATCTTTCCAGTGGCATAGGTGTTCTACAACCTAGCTGAGTATCAAATGGGTTGATGCCATACTCTTCCGTCATTTGAAGACGGTGGTATTGAATTTCATGCCTGCGATCATCTGGTAATGCATCTTGTAAGAGGCGAATGAGACCACTGCTGGATGGGCCAATATCAATTATGGAAATACGTGGTAACCTGGTTATCCCTGCGGATAGCACCAAAGCTAAATTTAGCGCATTAGATAAGACAGATTTACCAGATCCAGGTCTAGCATAAATCATATCAATCCATACAGTTTGTGCAGACGAGCCTGGTTGATAGGGCCACAATTTTCCATCCATAGATCTAAATAATAAAGAACCGTACTTCCAAGGGGAGGCAGGTCTAAATAAGGGTAGCATGTAAAGTGTATCAGATAGGGGAGCTACAGTTGCTGTTGCTGCACAATTAGTGCTTACAGCTAACATGCTTGATGCAACACCTTCAAATGCATCGCCACATATTTCGGAAACATCACATGAGCCCCAGCCCTGAATAGCCCTTGATAACTGAGCAATTCGAACACGCAGTAAAGCTGGGTCATTTTCTGGTGCCCAAGTTGCTGCACAAACCCTAAGTCGTACTACAGCATCATCAGAGTTTAATTCAATGTAGTCTAATAAATTGACTGCTTTGTTAATGAGTCTATTTTGATTGGATGAGAAGGATAGTATAGAACTTAATACGCGTTTGACTTTTAAGCTTGAAATCCCGCCACTATCAATCATAAAGGACATTCTCCAAGGTATTTGGTGGTTCAATGTTCTTGAAAACAATTGTGCAAAAGTTTGAACTTCTCTTGGGAATAAATCAATAAAGACAGACGCCCATATTCGATCGCCAATTTGACATGTTTTTATATCTAGATTTTTTGCATCTCTTGGGAAAAGCTGCCTTGATAAAGATGGCCATAATAAGTCAGAAACATCTCCTCGAAATCGTCTTGCTAGTTTAACTTTGATTGGATCCCCAGGAAGAATTGGACGCCAATTTCTATCGGTGAAGCTTAAATCAATGGTATCTCTTATGGCTTTTACAGCTTCATGAACAGGTAGAATTTCGTTGCTAATTCCCGCATTTTCCAGAGAGGTTGATGTTGCTCTGACAAATGAGTTATGTGCGTCTCTTAAATCAGGTATGGCTGCCATAATGTTTTGCGTGTATCTAAAATCAGGCACTTTGTCAGCACGAATAGCTTTTATTTTTTCACTATGAGCTCTTTTCTGATGCTCTTTTGTTAAGCTAAATGGACGTGTCCATAAAGCGATATATGTTTTTTCCTCTGAGCAATAATGACTCAGATTTTCAATTCTTTCTTCCATTAAGTCATCAATTTCGAGGTTTATATTTTTTGCAGTTTCCATAGAGCCTACAAAGTTACTATGTATTAATGAGCGTATGTTATCTTTGTTATAGCCAAAGAATACTTGTATGGAGTAACCAGGCCGTGAAAGCATGCTGCTAAGTGCTGTTTGAATTCTTTGGTGTACTTCTTTAAACTCTTGCTTACCAAGTAAGGCAGAGTAACCATTGATTTCAATGATGGATAATAATGACCCGTCATGATTAACAAGTGTTGTAGGGCTATCAGCTGTTTGAATCTCACAATAAGATTCAGCCGTCTGTTTACTTGAGTATGCCATCCAGGCAAGAAAAGTATCAAATCCGTCTAGTATTTCTGAGCTATAAATAAGTGCTATCGAAATAGCTATAACTAGAAGCAGTATGGTAAGAGTCATGGTTTAGTCCTCAATTTCAGTTTCTTCACTCCAAGCAATGATTTGATCCTTATATAATAATGGATCTGGTAAAAATCGTATGCTATTTTTTAGTGCCGATTTTAGTTTCTTCTGATCTTTTATCGGCGTATCAATCATGAGTCTTCCGAGTAAATCTGGCTTGCTAAATCCCTTGCCAATGTTTTTTTCAACATATTTGGCTCTCAACTTTAATGTGCTAAAAATATTATCACTGATAGACTGATAGGTCTCAGTTGTTTGTTTTGCACAAAATGCAATGTGGGTTAGCCCAATTAAGTCATTTTGAGAAATTTCTGGAAGGTATATCATTAAGCCGCCACCAAAAGCAGATTTTCCAGTCATTTCTAAGAATTGGGCATGGCAACATAGGGGGCATGTTGTCACAAGATTGGTGGTTTTATTGTTATTGTAATTATGGTCCAAGTTAACAACTTCCATATGGCTTTTGGCAGTGAAGCCACAAAACTGACACTTATATTTGTCACGAGCTAAAATGGATTCTTTGATTTTTGAAAAACGCGGGTCGTTAGCTCTAATATTAAATAGTCGCCAGTTGTCTTCTTGAGCATGAATATGAAGGTCAAACATTGATTGAGTCCTAATTGGGTTGGTCTAAGTTCTCACTACTAAAGTTAAATAAGTCAGTGCCATAAATACCAGCACTTGTCGCACCATCACCAAATATTGTGAAGCCTGTTTGACTGTAAAGTCCTGGTAGAAATATGAGCACAACAGAAATCCCAAATAATGCAAAGGCAGTACCTATTGGTATCTGTGTTGAGTTGTCTTTGTATTGCTTGAATTTGAAGACAGCGGATATAAACATTAATATCCCGCCAACATAAGCGCCACCGATTACAAGTTGAGTGAAAGGGCAGAAAATATTGATAAAGCACATTGCCATGTCGCCAATTGTAATAATGTCTTCCGACGAGCAAGATGAAGTTGCACCTGTGCACATTTCACTTGCAAATGCTGCATCTAAAAAGAACGTTATAAAAATTAGCCAAACTTTCATCTTTGATATACTAGCATATAACTTTGATTGAGTGCCAGAGTTTAAAAGACTAAAATTGGTGTAAGATTTCGTTTATACCAGTTTTTTGTTTTGTTTCTAAAGTGACTTTTTTTACGATGATAGCGGCATTTAAATGGCAGTTGCCTGATGCTGAGGGTACGCTACCTGGCACGACAACAGAGCCAGGGGGAATATGGTTAAGAAATTTATTTTCGTTCCTGTCATAAATTTTTGTGGATTGACCTATTTTAGTGCCCATGCCAATCACACTGCCTTCACCAATGATAATGCCTTCTGCAATTTCACATCGGGCGCCAATGAAACAATGGTCCTCAATGATTGTTGGGTTTGCTTGTAGTGGCTCTAAAACTCCTCCAATGCCTGTGCCGCCGCCGACATGAACATGGTTGCCAATTTGTGCACAGCTACCAATCGTGCATTGAGCATCAATCATGCTATTGCTGCCAACGTAGGCGCCTATATTGATGAAGCAGGGCATAAGAACTGTTTTGGGTGCGATGAATGCGCCATATCTAACTGTTGCTCCGGGAACGATGCGAATATTTAAAGCATCAATGGCTTCTTTAGATGCATTAGAAAATTTTAAAGGGACTTTGTCGAAATATGTATTGGGAAATGCATTGGTATGCGTCATGGGCTGGATCTTAAAGTAGTCTAAAATGGCTTGTTTGGCTTCTTGGTCAACAACCCATAAATTATTTGTTTTGTTAGCTATTTTTCTCTTGCCGCAATTGATTGCTTCTAAAATTGATAGTGTGTTTTTGATTTGTGTATCGTTCATGCTATAAAATTTATCATCTATGGTTCGTGATCGCAATTGATTTTAGTCAAGCGCTTGTCTTTTTTATATCATTTGTTATAATCACTTCATTCGGGGTATAGCGCAGCCTGGTAGCGCGCCTGCTTTGGGAGCAGGATGTCGGGGGTTCAAATCCCTCTACCCCGAAAAGTGCGTCCGTAGCTCAGCTGGATAGAGCAACAGCCTTCTAAGCTGTGGGTCACAGGTTCGAATCCTGTCGGACGTGCCAAATTTGATAGACTATTAAATATTTGGTCTAGTTTCTAAAACATCAGGTAAATCATTGGCAATTAGAACTGTATCACTTTTTATTAAGTGCGTGCTCAGCCATTTTTGAGCGTCAGCGAAGCTAAATGCCTTTAATATGGTTTGTTTATCTTTTTTAATTAATTCCGCTGTTCTTACAAAAGTATCAATTCTTTGAGGGGCAACAATAATGAGTATATCGACATGCAGCATGGCGTATTTTGCTATTTTTGCATGAACTTCATCGTGTTGGTCACCTAGCTCAATAATTCCGGGGGTTATCAATATTTTTCTACCTTTTTTGTGGTTGCCAAATTGACTTAATAAATCAATGGCCTGCTTAAAACCCTCTGGATTGGCATTGAATCCATCATTGATCCAGGTCACATGGTTGGTGTCTTGGCTAACTTCCAGTCTTGCTGAAACTTGTTTTAGTGAATAAAGAGCGCTTTTGATTAGTTCCATGGAAGCGCCTAGTTTTCTAGCGATTGTAACGGCAAGGACGATGTTGTCAGCTTGGTGTAAACCATAGATTGGGGCTTTGATTTCTGTGGTCGTGTCGTTTTCCTTGATATGGACTGTAATGCCTTCCACAGTTTGTTCTTTTTTAGTGCATGCTAAAGGCGTAATCATTAAGTTGGATTTTATATACTTCTTAAATGCATCTAATTTAGATAATTCTTTTGGAAAGCTGAATCCAATATGATTTTTGTTTGCTTCAATCGCTGCTAATAGCTCAGATTTCCCTGTTGCAATGTTTTCCATAGAGCCAAAGCGTTCAAGGTGGCACGGGCCTATGGAGGTGACTGCGCCAATGCTTGGGGGTGTTAGGGCGCATAACTTGGCGATAGAGCCCATATGGTATGCACCCATTTCAACAATAAAAAAATGATGGTTTTTTTGGAGTTTATTTTGGATGACATGACAGATGCCCATGGGGGTGTTTACGCTGCCAGGAGTGTATAAAGTTGGCTTATATTTACTTAAGATGTGACCGAGGATATGCTTCATGGATGTTTTTCCATATGATCCTGTAATTCCAATAATTATTGGGTCTAGCGTGCTTAGAGTTTCTTTCGCTAATTTTAAGTGCTTTCTTTGTATCAAGGTTTCAAGTGGTAGGGTTATTAAGTTTCCGATTGCCAAAGTAAACGGTGCGCTTTGGATGATTAAAATGAGTGTTGTTAGTTTGAGGTCGCTAGTAATAATGATTGGGATATAAAGTAAAAGGCTGACGCTTAAAATTCTTAACGCACGATGCGTCATCACTAGACATTTTTTTGCATGGTTTAAAGGTGACTTTTGTGAGATTGATAGCAAAAGAATTGCTGAAAGAGCTATAAGTTTCTGGACGATGTTATTTGGGTCTGTGCCTATTAACCAACCAATGGTCATACAAATAAAAATGGCAGTGGTCATGTATCTATCAAAAGCTCTGTTTCTAAAAAACCAGCTCATGAATCTGCTTGTGCTGTAGGTGTCCTGCTGTAGAATGTGAAGGTAGGTTAGTAGCCTTTTGAAAAAAACAAAGCTAACGATTGTTTTAAAAAAAACATTAAAGTTAAATATTGTGGCTAACAATGTAAAGCCCATATTCATGAGTGAAGTTCCTTAGTGTATTGAATTAAGTTGTAAATCAATTGATGTTGTCCATCGGTTAGAATAGTGAAGTGGTCGAAATGCTTGAGTACTTTGCTCGTAACTTCTTTACAGTGCATTTTAAAGTGTTTTTCTAATTCAGGAGGCGTTGCATCATCGTTTTCAGCAAACATGAGCTTGACAGGCATCTTAAGTGACTTAAGTGGGATGCTAGAGTCTTCATTAACCCATTTAACAAATAGATTTCTCATTGTTCCAGCATTCAAATAATCCTTGCTAGCAAAAAAAGGGAGAATAAGTTTCTTTGGGATGCCAAATAGAATAAATGTTTTATACATTGTCTGCTTAAGTTTGCGAGGGATGCTTTGGATGCTTAAAGTTTTATTTCTATTAAATGGTGGGCAAATCAGGAAAAGCGCTTTGATCTTTTCAGGATGTCGTTTGCCCATATGTGTGCCAATTCGACAGCCAAATGAATGGCCAATCCAAATGATGGGTTTGTCTATTTGTTTGATGAAGCTATCTACAATGTCTAGGTATGTATCAATATCAATTGTTGCGCTAGATGAGCAAGTATTGCCATGAGCTGGTAAATCAATTAAATATTGGTCACCCAAGTCTGTTACTTGCGATGCAATCGCTTGAAGATCCTCATGCGTTCGCATCCATCCATGTGCCCATACAAAAGCTATTTTTGAGGGTTTAGACGCTTTGATTTGTTTGATGTTAATCAGTTTTTTTGATTTATCAGTATTTGATGTCATATCCCAATCGTATCTAATTTTTTTTAAAATACCAAGGTTTTAAAGATCATTTGCTTGAAACAAACTTAATTATATATTGCGGAAGATCGTCGGATTAACTTATGATGTGGGTAGGGAATGAAGCATAAAACAGATGAGTCAAAGAAAAGTAGCTATTTTATTCGGTGGTGTGTCACCAGAGCACGATGTTAGTATTTTAACAGGAGTTCAGGCTTTTTATGCCCTTGATCAAGGGTGTTATGAGGCAGTTCCTGTATATATTGATCAAGCTGGCCGATGGTGGTCGGGTGATGCTTTAATCAAGCATCACGATAAGATTGTCAATGGATGTGATTTCAAGGGAGTGAAAGAAGTTAGTCTTGGGCAGGGCGGACTCTATTCAGGCGGCAAGCGTGTTATGACTGTTGATGTCTGTTTGATTGCGCTTCATGGCGGTGATGGTGAGGATGGTACCATTCAGGGTTTGTGTGAGATGAATCAAATGCCATATACCGGCATGCGCCGGACTGGGGCCACTGTAGCGATGAATAAGTGGTTAACAAAAAAAACATTGAGTGCGCAGGGTGTGGATGTTTTGCCAGACCATCTGTTTCGAAAATTACAAAACAATGCTTTCTATTCAATGGAGCAACTCAAATCATTAAATATAAGCTATCCTGTTTGCGTCAAGCCATGCTCGTTAGGGAGTAGTGTTGGTGTGGGATTTGCGAATGATGATGAGACGCTGCATGCTTTATTGTTAGATTTGTTTGATTATGATGAGGCTGTTCTTGTTGAGCCTGCTGTCCAATCTCTCAAAGAATTTAATGTTTCTGTTTTAAAAAATGACCAAGGATTAATTGAGTTGTCAGCAATTGAATCACCAAAAACAGAGGCTTGGTTAGATTTTGATCAAAAGTACTGTCAGGGCGGTGGGTCTAAAAAACAATCTGCTCATGGCTTGATAAACCTATCAAGAGATTTTTCACCAAAAATGCCAAAAGCAATGAAAGATGCTTTGATTGAGTCAGCAAAAATTGCTTTTGAGTCACTGGGTGGCTATGGCGCGCCACGTATTGATTTTATTGCAGATATGACTCAAAAGAAAATTTGGTTTAATGAAATCAATGCCAATCCAGGATCTTTTGGATACTATCTTTGGGCGGCAAAAGATCAATGCCATGGTTATGTTTGGTTGTTAAATCATTTACTAGATGAAGCAATCGAAACATTTATGACGGATGTTCAAGAAAGTCCTGTCCCCAAATCTGCTCGATTATTTAAGCGAAACTCAGCTTGACTATGCTGAATTTTTCGTGTTCAATCTAATAGTCATGGTGAGCGTAGCTCAGTTGGTAGAGCCCCGGATTGTGATTCCGGTTGTCGTGGGTTCGAGTCCCATCGTTCACCCATCTTGCTTTGGTAATTATTTTGGCAACGCGATGTTTGTATTTATCGATATTTGTTGCTAATATTACCTAAGTATCTGCGAGAGTGGCGGAATTGGTAGACGCGCTGGATTTAGGTTCCAGTAGGGTAACCTGTGAGAGTTCAAGTCTCTCCTCTCGTATTCATTTCAAAGGCTATGAGAGAAACAAATGAGTTCATTAAATAAAAACGGTTTAAAATGTACTGCTCAACTTGATGTGAGTGCAGACGTTGCCGATAAAATACGTCAACAAAAAATTGAAGAGCTAAAGAAAAATATACAAGTTCCTGGTTACAGACCCAACAAAGTACCAAACTCATATATTATCAAACGATTTGGTGATAATCTTGATAAAGACGTTCTAGAAGAAGTGGTTAACAAATCATTCGGTGAGCTTTTGGCTGAACATAAAGTTGTACCAGCTCATGAGCCAAAAGAAACCGTTGAATCTAAAGAAATTGGTAAGCCAATCAAAATCACATATGAGTTCGAATGTTTGCCACAATTTAAATTGGTTAACAAAGAAGATATACAATTGGAAAAACCAGTTGTTGCTGCAACCGATGAATTAATTGAGAAAGAAATCAAATCATTAAAAGAAGAGTTTCCTGTCTGGGCAGCAACGAAAGATGTCGCCAAAGAGGGTGATAAAATCAAAATCAGCTACAAATGTAAAGTCGATGATAAGCCATTCAATGATGATGAGTTAATGAAAGCGGAAGCTGTTATAGGTAAGGAGACACTTTATCCTGACTTAGAGAAGAAGCTGGCTGGATTGAAATCAGGTGATGTTAAGAAAATTGATGTAAAATTCAAAAAAGATTATCCAAACCCAAGCTTAGCTGATAAGCAAGCTGAGTTTGATGTGACAGTGACTGAAGTAGAAAAAAGTAGTCCTACCAAATTAGATGAAGCATTTATTGAAAGAGCACTTGGGCAAAAGAAAACTGAAACAGAATTTAGAGCTGTTATCAAGGAACGTATTGAGAAACAAATTAAAGATATGCTTGATGTTGTCATGGTAGAGCGACTGCAGGATAGCATCATTGAAAAGTATGATTTTGATTTACCTGAAGCACTATTTAAGAATGAACTTGAAGCCCGTGCTAGTAGTAAATCTGATGATGAAAAAGAAAAAATGCTTACGTTGAAGATAGACAGCAAAGACAAAGACATCGTTGATATTGTGAAGGCACTACGTTTAGGTCTTGTGGCTGCTCAGTATTCTGAGGAAAACAATATTGAAA
>JAURNZ010000008.1 GCA_030829925.1 Gammaproteobacteria bacterium
GATCAGCGTCAGTTAATTTATGAACAACGTAATGAACTTATGGCTTTAAGCGATGTCACAGATGTGATTGAAGCGCAAGCTAAAACAGTATTTCGTCAATTAATAGATCAAATGATGCCAAACAATCAACCTGAAGAGCGATGGGATATACCTAACCTTGAAGCAACTCTTGCAAATGATTTTAAGATTAAATTAGATCTTGCAGCAAAACAGGCAGAAGGTGTAATTGATCGCGATGAATTATTCGTATCTGTTAAAGACGAGTTTAAAGGTCATATGCAAAGACACCATAAAACAGCTAATAATGAAGAGATGGTTAAGCATTTAGAAAGAACTATTTTGATGAATATTCTTGATGAACAATGGAAAGAGCATTTGGCAACGATGGACTATTTAAGGCAAAGTATTCATTTGCGTGGTTATGCTCAGAAAAACCCAATTCATGAATATAAGAAAGAAGCATTTGCACTTTTCCAAAGGTTTTTATCTAATATTAAATATAAAGTGATTAGTCAATTATGTTCAGTAAAACTTGTTATTGAAGAGAGGAAGCCCGAGATGGCCACCGCAGGTAATGTGCCACCCTCTATGCCAGCTGATAATGTAAACCGCAACCAACCTTGTCCTTGTGGCTCAGGCAAGAAATACAAGCATTGTTGCGGGAAACTATAAGTCCTTTGAAAAAATTATATTCGCAGATAGAATTTTAATTATTTAAAGATAGTAGCTGAAGTTTTCCATCTGTTTCGTTTGATAGCAAATGTTCAAAATAGCCTAAAACATAACCACCACCACCTGCGCCAGTTACTTTGGATGCGATGCCACCTAGGGCTTTAATTTTGGTTTGAATGGTTTGTATTTCAGGTGTCATTAGGCCCCATTTTTGAAAACAAGTGTCTGCTATTTGGATGCTTTGAGAAATAAGCTCAAGGCTATAATCTGTGCTTTCTAAACCCTTGATCATTAAACCGCTGGCTAAACTCATTTCGTCATCAATGCGTGGTTCATTCATATTGTTTACTTGTGAGACACATTTTTTGGTGTGGCTGATTTGGTTGCTATCAAAAAGGTAAAAATACCCTTGATGGTGACATTGAATTGGATGAATCTGTTTGTCTTGAAACCAGATGGGATGGGTTGACATGGCGCCTGCAATGTCTGCACCACTGCTATTGCCGTGAAAATGCATTTCGAAGTGTAAACTTAATTTAAAAAGGCTATCTGTATTTTGGGGAAAGTCATAGACATGATGTAGGAGTTTAGCAACAATTACTGAAAATGCAGCTGAAAAACCGCAACCTCGTGCAATGGGGACTGAGTTTTCAATGTTTAACTCACCTGTGAATGTCTCAGTTTTTTGACCAAGAAAGGTTTGGCCCATTTGCCATAATTCAGGTAAATGTGACTCAAATATTTGTAAAGTCATGTCGTCGTGACAGGTCAGCTTAAATGGTTTTGATGCATCATAGCATATCATTAGTGTTTGATGGTGATTTGGAATCACAACTGCAGGTGCTCCCCTGATCACTGCATGTTCGCCAGTTAAAATGGTTTTGCCATGTGACTGTAAGGGAATCATGCAAGTACCTCAGATAATGCATGTGTCTGGATAAAATGATCAAAGTAGGGCACATCAAAATCTCGTAGTAACACATGAATGTTAGGGCCTGCATCCATGGTTGTGATAGGTGAGAAATCGGGTTTTTGTTGCATAAATGATTTGAGTTTTTCAAAACACGTCGTCACATGGGCATTGCGATAATAGATGCCGTTATTTTCCAAGAGCCAATGCATGTCTTTTGAGTCAGCTTCAGTTAAATTTTTAATGGCTGACCAATCACCTTCAACCAGTGCGGGGATCAGATCTGCAACACGTTTGTTGGCACGTTGGATGCGCTGAGGTAAGTCCTGACTGGCTGAAATGATTTTATGTGCTTCCGATGATTTTATTTTTTTCTCATCACTTGAGAGCATAATGACTCGATGATGAATGTTTATCGGACAACCTAGGGATGCTTTTTGGTCTCCATGCCAAAGTGCAAATGGTCCGAAAAAACTCCGACATGAAGAGCCCGAGCCTAATTGGCTTAATTGCGCAAGAGTTTGTGTTTCAGGTTCTGGTTTTGCATTTTTTTGACAGATCAAAGTGACAACTGCTTTGGTAATGGCAGCCATACTAGAAGCAGAACTTGCCAACCCGCAACTTGCAGGAAATGTATTATATGATGTGATGTCTAGATGAATGTCATCGGCTTGATAATGCTTTTTTAATCGTTCAATATGCATAAGTGCCTTTTGTTGTTCTTGAGTCGTGAGTGGAGTTCTTTCATCCACAATGAATCTATCTTGGTTGGATTCATTTTCTTTTACGATACAGGTGCTTGTTAAATGTGGTAGTGTCAGTGAAATACTGGCATTAGCTGCTTGATTAGATGTTAATTGGCTTTTGCCCATATATTTTATAAGCGCAATGTTGCTGGGCATGGTTGACTTAATTTCTATCATGGCTGCTCGTATCTATGATGTAAAAAGAAGTGATCGGAAAGATCGCTTGAATGGCTTTGAGTGTTTCAGTTTGAGTAGATTTTTTTATTAACGTTAGCCAAGTATCTTTACCCATGGCACCACTACCACGTATGTAAGCAACGTCTGCAAGTTTCATTATGGCATCTAAATAAGTTTGATGTGCTTGGGTTTTAAGCCCTAAATCATTGAGTGTGTCATCAAATTGACTTTGTGCCTGGATAAAGCCTTTGAAGTCTTTTGACTCAATGGCTTGTTTAATAGGGTTTAATAATCCATCTAATGTGTTAAAGTCACTATTTTTTGGTATCGTTTCAAGGTGGGTATGCGTATTTAATTTATCGTTGGTTTTAATAACTAGCCAAATATAATCATCAAATGGCCAATCAAGTTTTTGGCAATGGTCTTGATCACAGTCGACCCACATGAGGCCTGGTTGCTTTTGAGCGATAAAATCAATGCCGCTGGGTGGCAAGCCTTGCCCTTGCCAGGCATGTTGGCGATACCATTGGCGTTGATGTGTTAAAGTGCTCATAGTTTCAATGCCTAAGTCACATAAGTACTGATAGATACACGCCAATTCTGCGCTAGATGCACCGACACCGCCATGAGTTGGTTTGCTGTCGGATAAGGCAAGTGAGTTTGAAATATCTGGGTATTGGTCAATTACGTTTTGCCCAAATTCACTGAGATTCATTTGGGTCGATTGTTTTAGTTCGAAAGGGGGGCCATAAGTAATGACAAGCCCTCGGCCATAGTGGCATGCGGCATATTCTCCAGCCAGAAATGTTTTTCGATAAGCAAACCACGGGCCAGATTGCATTATGCATCAACCTCACTTAATAGTTTTTGTATTGTGGAGTGAGTGATGTGGCCATTTTGACTAAGTTTTTCTGCCAAAAGTATTTCTAATTTAGTTTGTTTTGCAACCGAAAGGTTTAACCCTTGAATCATATTCGCAATGTGAAGCCGCATATGGCCTGCAACAATGCCATCATCCGTCAGTGCATAAAGGGCAGCTAAATTTTGTAATAAACCACAAGCAACGATGATTTGTGCCAAAGTATTGGCATCTGGTTGATTAAGTATTGCTAAACTCAGTTGTGCAATGGGGTGTTGTTTCGTAACGCCACCAATAGTCCCAATACCCATCGGTAAAGTTAATGTGCCAACCAGCTCTTTATTGGTATAGGTCCATTCACTCAGGCCTCGGTATTGACCATCTTTGGCAGCATATGCGTGACCACCGGCACTGACAGCGCGCCAATCATTACCTGTAGCAATACATATGGCATCAATACCATTGAAAATACCTTTGTTATGTGTGGCCGCACGGTGAGGGTCTACTTTAGCCCATTCACTTGCATCTGCAATTCTTTGTGCATGTGCAGGGTCTAAATCATGGATCTTAATGGTTGCTTGTGCTCTTGGCTGGTTAAGATTTGATAAGATTGCTGTGATGGCTTTGGCTTGGAATAGGGTTTCAAATTTAGGTTTGAGGTATTCGGCTGCCTGGTTGATTAAATTAGCGCCCATGGCTTCGCATGGGTTGCAGTGAATGTGTACAACGAGGAAGGGGTCGTGGATTTTGAAATCAATGTGTGTGATCCCACCCCCACGTTTCAAAAGCCCACTTAAAACTGTTGTATTGGTTTCATCAATCCAGGTCTGAATATGTTCATCTAATTGTTTTTGTAGATCAAGTGAAAGTGTTACATGTTTAAAAGGTATTTGACCAATGATATCAGATGTTAGATGGTTCGTTGAGATTGTCCCATTGGTACGAATAAGTTTACCCATCTTGCACAAACCTGCAACCACAGAAGTCTCTTCAATGGCAAGTGGTAAATGATGGGTTGAGCCATTGATTGGAATGTCATTGGCTATGCCTAATGGCAGAGGTAGATATCCTACAGCATTTTCTATCCAGGCATTACAATGATCTGGCCAGTTTTGGGGAATGGTTTCTTTCAAAAAAGTACTTTTTTGGGAGTCGAGAATGCCATGTTCGTTCAGACGATCAATACGTTCTAAAGTGTTGCCAGTATACAATTTGGGTTTGGACATTTGCTCAAGTTACCTTTTATTGTATATACTAGTTAAATTTAACGCTGAGTGCAATCAAACATGCCCACAAACCAAGTCATTTTAGTTGATGATTACGATCAACCTATCGGTCAAGCTGAAAAGCATTTTGCTCACGAGCAAGGTTTACTTCATAGAGCCATATCTATCGTTGTTTTTAGGTATCAACCTGAAAGCGGCTTAGAATTTTTAATGCAAAAGCGGGCAGCATGTAAGTATCATGCTCCAAACTGTTGGTCAAATAGTTGCTGTTCACATCCATTGCCCAAAGAATCAATTTACGATGCTGCACATAGACGTTTAAAAGAAGAATTAGGCCTTTCATTACCAATTGTTTATTTAGATCGTCTCAGATATGAGGCTAAGGTTTCTGAAACCATGATTGAACATGAAATTGATCATATCTATGTAGCGCATGACGATGGTCAATCAATTGTTCCTAATCCTGAAGAGGTCAGTGAGGTAAAATGGGTCAAGTTATCTGATTGTAAACACGGTATGTACGCATTTAAAAAAGACTATGAAGTCTCGCCTTGGTGCCATTGGGTGATGCAGATTGTTCTAAACCATCAATCTAAAATACTTAGCTTGCTCTAAAATAGGGCAGATTTTAAAAATTGGTCTAACCTTATATATATGATGGAACCAATTTTATTTGAACAATTCGAGCAACATGCAGAAATTACGCTGAATCGACCTGAGGCTTTAAATGCCTTAAATCAAGAGATGCTAAATGCATTGAAACCAATCATCCAAACATTGTCTCAATGTCAAAAGACAAAATGTGTGGTTGTCAAAGCCAATGGTAAACACTTTATGGCTGGTGGCGATGTAAAGATGTTTGCAACCTTAACCATGCCAGGCCAACAACGCCAAGAAGCTTTAAAGCCATTGATGTACGATTTACATCAATGCATGGAACAATTGGCTCAATTGCCTATGCCAATTGTTGCTAGTGTACAGGGTGCTGTTGCAGGGTTTGGACTGGGGTTGATGATGGCATCTGATATTGTGATTGCAAGTGATAGAGCTTATTTTAACATGGCTTATATCAAGATAGGTTTATGTCCTGATGGGCTTGTGACATACTGGTTGCCAAGAAAAATTGGTTTGAGTCAAGCCATGGCCGTTGCACTTACCGGGAAGCGCATTGGTGCTATTGAGGCAAAAGAAATAGGGCTTATTAATCAAGTCGTGTTACATGATGAATTAAACAGTGCAACTGAAACCATGGTCAATACTTTGAATGCCAATAGCATGCTTTCTATGAGACATACTAAAAAATTAATTCGCAATAGTTTAGATCATGATATGCTGCATCAATCTAAAGAAGAGTTAAAAGCATTTGGTCAATGTGTAGAGAATGATCATTTTGTAGAAGGTGTTAAAGCTTTCTTAGAAAAACGTAGTCCAAATTTTAATAACGAACTTTAATAGCCTTTTGCATGACAAATGCGTTCATAAGCAGATTTAATCTCTTGTGTTTCTTGTGTTGCACGTTTGATTTCGGAATCTGAAGCTCCCTGGGCTGTAAGTCGGTCAGGATGATGTTTGTGCATCAATCTACGATATGCTTTTTTCAGATTATCTTTCGTAACATTAAGATCAACCCCCAATAACGTATAGTCTTTTTGACTTGGCGTGGGTTGGTAGCCATGAGCCGCTTGTTGCTGTCTTTGGTGTTGGAAAGTAATGTTGAGTTGTTGTAAAACATGTTGGATTAAACGATCTTTATAAGGATGGGTTTCACCATCAGCTTGTCTTAGTGCAAGGATGGCTTCAATTAACTTTTGCTTCAAAGGCGGGTTCATTAAGCATTGTATTTGAACTTGCATCAGTGCGGACTGTAGAGAAAAATTTTTTCTTTTACCGTTATTGAATGCTTTTTGAGCAGCTTGACGTTTGGTCTTTGTGTTTAGGTTAAGATCAGACATGAATCTATTGGCAATTTCTATCTCTTCAGGAGTCACCAAACCATCAGATTTAGCGATATGACCAAGTAAACCAAAACATTGCTCATATATTTTAGGTAAGGTTCGAGATCTCGATGTTTTTTGATTGGGTGTCGTCCAAAGTAAGAAACTTTTTTTAAGTGCCTCATCAAATTGGTGTCCAATCCATAGGCCAAAAGTAAGACCAAACAGCCCGATGTGTAGAGCGGATCCTAAAACTAAACCAAAAAAACCTGCGATCAATTTTCCCATAATTAAAATTAATTTTATCCTAATTTTTCAGTTTTGTTAATACTTTACTCTATTTTTATTGAATGATAGATTTTTTCTATTTTATACGTAATTAATATTATTTTAATGTATAAGTGTTATTTTAGTAATGGTAACAAAGAAAGAGAGTAAATATTATGCCATCATCTGCATCCCCATTTAAAATGTTTAGTTCTGGTCAAACGCAATCCAAAGATCAAGATTTTCATGTTATTCCTGATCTTCATGGTAATTGGTTGACACTGATTCAACAATGTATGCAATGTATCCCAAGTTTCACATGGGACGGTCAAAAGTCTGTGATGCAGAAATACCAGACAGCAAGTAAGCATTCGCATGATCGTTTGATGAATTTATTTCAAGAACAATCTATTGGTTATCAAACAAATTACGTTAGCAAGTTAAAAGAGACTGATGCCACAAGATATAATCAATTAGATGGTCAGAAGTTTATTGAAGAATTAAAAAATGATTTAAAAAATTTATCATTAAATGAATCAGATAAAAATATAGAAATTGTTTTTGCAGGTGATTTGCTAGCAGATAGACAAACCAATACCTTATATATGTTATATACATTTCAGGCTATTCAAGCAGAAGGTGTTAATTTTAAAATTATTTTTTCGAATCACGATGAAATATTTTTTAATATGTACGCGCGCTTAAAAGCAAACTTCGACAATCTGGGTTGTAAGCAATTGACAGACATTAATTATGTGAAACAAAATTTTATAATACCCATGCGTAACTATGTTCATGATGAAGTTGGTCAAGACTTAAATTTTAAGTCTTGTTATGCATCTTTGGTTCAATTTGCTTTCACAATTGAAAAACAAATATATGATATCGATCAAGCAAACAAAGTTTGTGATGCTGCTGCTGATAAACAATCACTTGTTTCAGGATTTTCTGAGGTAGTTAATATTGTAGGAAAAGTATATATGCCAAATTTAAAGTTAGCATATATACAAGATTTAGAAACAACAGGTGGTAAAAGACCTTATATGACTACTCATGCACCACAAGCCATGTTGTCTTTAATGGATGCGGGTAAACTTGTAGAAAGTCTTTTTAAACAGCCACTTGATGCATCAAAATTAAAAACAATACTTCGCATCACTTCAATTTATACAGCTTATCAAATGCCTTATCAAAAAGAGATTGATTATACAAGTTCTTTGATTGATGCATTGGGTAAGACTGATAAGGACAATCTAGATTTGCTCAGACACTTTGTACAAAGCTACCCAGCGTATGCAAATGCAGATCTTTCTAATGATGCTAACGTTAAAGATATTGCAACAACACTAATTGCACAAAAGGTTAATTGGTTTGCCTGTAGAATATTTTATATGCCTGTTTGGATAAAAGAGTTTGTAAAAATCAAAAAAAATTCAAGCCCAAGTCAATACACTGAGTATGAATTAGCTTTAAAGAAAGCATCTACATTGTTAGATAAAATCACTCAGCATATGCGCATGACTCAAATGATGCCGTTTTATCATGCAGACATGGCAGTACTTAAGCAGCCGTTTGAAAATGGTTATGTAAATATGTTCTACGGATTAAGTGAGCAATTAAAAGTATTAAAAAATTTAAATGCATGTAACGATGGTGAATTAAATGCGTTACATCAAAATGCCAGAGTTGATGCCTTAGAGCAACTATATAACTATTTAGTATCTAATAACCGTTACAGTAACTATCTTTGGAGTGAAGAAGGTTTCCCGGACTTAAAAAATGAAATTGACGATTTAAATAGTTGTATTGAAAACCTAAGAAATATTGATACTAGAAGTACACAATGGTTTAAAAATAATATTTTTAACGATATTTTTGAAAATATTAAAAGTATTTCATCTCCATCAGAAAAAAATTATTTTGAAGAAAATATCCAAAACCCAGAAGTCATTCAGAGTTTGATTGAATTTTGTGAAAACTATAAACAGGATGAACTTGTTAACTATAAAGTTGAAATATATGAATTAGCCGAAAGGGTGATTCATGATAAGTTTCTAAACGGTGTTTGTCAGGCTTCAAACATTTCTGAAGAACAGTCGACATCACTCTTTGAACTTTGGAAAAGCGTTGTTTCTGAATGTTACGAAAACGTTAGTAGAAATGATCAGCATAAAAGTTCAGATCTTTATAAAGAATTAACAGATATATATGATAGAATCTCAAAGTTTAAAAAAGTGATCCAAGATACACTACTAGACCCGTCTAATAGCGAGAATACAACTCTCTTCATTGCAGTTAATAAACAAATGACTAAAGACCTTGAATATATTATCAAACGAATGCCAGCCATTATTTGCGCTCGTGATAGAAATGGTCTTATGTATCCTTTGCAAGAAAAGATTCATGATTTTGTTTGGAATCGTGTTGAAATCACAGGAGATCAATCAGGTCAATCCATGATGATGTATGTTTATGGTCATACTGGAACCGCTGGGGTTAATGATAATCGTTTGAGTTATATTTCATTGGATAATCTTGATAGTAAGCGTAGTGTTGAGCGTATAACTTTTTCTGGCATCAAATGTAAAAATGAAAAAGTATTCAAAAAAGTTGCCAAACCAACTAGTGTTAAGTGTACGCCATGTCTTTTCAAGGCTAAGCGTCCAAGGTTAGAGGATGGGACAAAAGTTCCAGAAAGTAAAAAAATTAACTTTGGTCAATCAAGTTAATATAGTTGATTGCATCAATGGATTATGTGTAAACAATTGATTTTATTCATTAATAATATAATTTTAATGATTTCATGATATGATGATAAAAAAGATATCTAATTAATAGAGGAATAATGATATGGAAAATAACGATACAGCAAATAAGACTAGCATTCTTTCAACAAAAACTGGTAAGCTTATTGTTTCTTCATTGCAACAAAATCTAGATAAACCAGAAGATGGTTTAGATTTTTATGCTTTAGGTGATGGGAATGGTAGTTGGATTAGTATTTTAAAACAGCTTCATGCTAGGGGTGTCATTTGTGTAAAACCATCAGAAACATTATCGTTCAATGAATTAATAGCAGAACAAGAGGCGTTTGAAGTTCAAGTTAAAAGAACGCTCAATACAAGTGGTATTAATGATTATACACCAGAGATCCAGTTAAATCAGTATCCAGCTGATGGAATTGTTTTTAATTATATCAATAATTTGCCTGATTTTTTAAAAAAATTTCAAGCCAATACAGTTAATGGCAAGCAGATTGAAGTTGTATTAATTGGGGACTTATTGGGTGATCGTTTGACTAATAATTTCTCAATGATTCATTTTCTTGATGCGTTTAAGAATAGTATCGATTTTAAAATTATTTACTCTAATCATGATCATGCAGCCATGAATTTTTTCCATCATTTATTGAATCTAGTTAACGCCTATGAAAGCAAACATCAAGGTGCGCAGTTTATAACTGAAGCAGTCGACCAAGAGATTTTTAAAGAATTATTGGCAAACATCAATCATAAAATTAATTCAATGAAGGCAAGCGATGGAAGAGGTAAAGAACTGACAGGGGTTCATTTTATGTATTCATCTATAACATGGTTTTATGCATTAAGAAACCAAGTACATCAAAAAGAATCTATCACGCCTATTAAAGATTTTTTAAATATGCTTTATTCTGCATATATGCATAAAGTATCACTGGCCTTAGCAAGGTCGTTTGGTGATGCAGATGAGCAAAATCATGCTATTTTTACTCATGCGACTTGTCTAATTGAAAGTCCAAAAGTGAGTGAAATGAACAAGTATCAATTACGTCAAATGATTAGTTCAATTGCAAGTAACGATCAAAAGAATGGTGGTTCGTCTGTGAGAAGCGTTTTAAATTACTATAAAAATAGCACTTTTCAGGATCAGTTGCTAGCGATTTCTCAAAACTCTTTCGAAAATCTTTTTGCATTTGTTTATACAAGATACTTACATTATGTAAATGAATCTATTAAATCAAGTGAAGAAAAAGAAGATTTATTAGCAAGTGCCTCGGGCATTCACACCATATATAATAAGCATTTAAATGCTTACCGTAATAGATTAAATCCTTCGCAAACACCGCGTGTTACCGTCAATGCAGGACTTGGCATTGTAAATTCATTAAATGCAATGATTGATCTATTTAGAGAAAAAAATTGGTTAATCTATATCTTATGTGAACCACAAATATTATCCTTTACTCAAAATCGTGTTTTATATGACCATCCTTTTACACAACATATCGTTAGTATCCATGGTCATGTTGGTTATATTAGTCTTTCACATTATAATAGTAAAAAGTCCAATGGTGTTAATTTAGATTCAAATGGTGCATTTGCCAATCGCCCTCACGGTGGTGAACATAGGGTATATGCTGGTACTAAGTTTAATCATATATTATTAAGTAATACGCTTAGAACGCCAGTTGGGAACGGTGTGCCAGTACAGGAAACCCCCGCAGTTGAGCAAGCAAACAAGGCCAGGATACAGGCCAGAATAGAGGCAGCTCGTAATGGTATGTTTGATCGGGAAAATCGTCCTAACCATAATCAATCTTCATCACCCAGTAATAAAAGAAGTCTTGGTGAAGTTGCAGATACTGTAAACAATAACGATAATAAAAGACCAAGTAATCGCTAGGTTTTTGACTCAATTGGTAGGTGGTTGATCTTTGTGATACAGCCACCGGAATGTATTTGATTTGGGAATATCCTGAGTGTCTGATGGCCCTCAGGATATTTTTGTTTGCCCCATTGGTCAATGCCTTGGTTGCCAACTAGAAAATTTAAACTTTCTAATGATGCATTGGGATGTTTTTTTTGCAAATAATGTATGATCCCTTCGTTTTCTTCAGGTGAAAATGTACATGTGCTATAAACCACTTGTCCATCCGGTTTGCAAGCTCTAAACGCATTAAGAATTAATTGTTTTTGGGTGCTTACACAGGCTTTGATTTTTTGGATGCCCCAGTATTTGAGTGTTTTGGGATGGTATATGTTAAATCTACTTTCACAACTACATGGGGCGTCTAGTAAGACTTTATCAAAGTGATTCATAAAGGTTTTATTGATGCGTCTACCATCTGTGCGTTGGCAGGTTGTGTTGGTGACATTCAGCCGCTCTAAGTTGGCCTTAAGTTTAAAAAAACGAGGTTTGGATTGATCATTGGCAATGATTTGGCCAGTATTCTCCATTAAAATTGACATCAATAATGTTTTACCACCAGGTGCAGCTGTTAAATCTAAAACAAGTTCTCCTGGTTTTGGGGCCAATGCAACCACAGTTAGAATGCTTGGTAAACCCATGGGGTAGAAGTAACCGAGTGTATGGGTGTCATGATACGTGAGCGTTTCTCTAAAGCTATGGTCTATGGACCAAGTTAAATCACCTAACAAAGGTATGTCTTGATGGGCTTGTAAATCCATGTTGAGTTTTTTCAATTCTTTTAAGGTATCATCAGGATTATTTTTTAATGGGTTTAGCACAAAATATAAACGTTGATGGCCTGTTAAATGTTCCAATGCCCCAGTTTGGTTAGATGCCTCAAGGAGCACAGACATCCGTTCTATAAATGCTTCTGGAAGAGGGTAGGATGGACTCATGAGAGACTTTGCGTTATGACATGCTGGGCAAGCATACCAATAAAGCCGATGTAAATTAAAAGAAAAATGATGCCTTCGACACGCGTGAATGTTTTTGGTGTTTGTGAGTAGCTTCTAAACCAAAGATACAGTGTTGCACCAAGCATCAGCGTAAAGTCACGATAAACAAGACTTATATTGACTTCGATGGGGTGAATGCATGCGGCAATCCCAATCACAACCAGGGTGTTGAGCAAGTTAGATCCTATCACATTGCCAAGGATAAGATCAGTTTTCTTTTGCTTACAAGCAGCGATGCTTGTCGCTAATTCGGGGAGTGATGTGCCAATGGCAACCACAGTTAACCCGATGATTTCATCTCCGATGCTAAGTTGATGGGCGATGAATGTGGCAGACCATACGAGCATTTGTGCACTACCCATCAAAACGACAAAATTAAATACGACTGCAGCCCAGGCAGCTTTGTAAGACGTCGCTTGTTTTTTAGGTGATTGGGTTGCATCTGCTGTTTGCGTCTGTATGGATCTTAAAATGATCAAGGCGTATATGCCTAAAGAAAGAAAGCCATAAAGCCTCCCTAAGGTGCCAGTCAATAATACGAAGAGTGTGATTATGGTTGCAATGCTTAAATAGCTTAGTTCTTCTTGCCAAAGCTTTTTAGGTATCTTGATTGGGCAAATAAGCAAGCTTGCACCAAGGATAAGTAAAATATTTGCGATGTTGGAACCATAGCCATTACCCAGTGCAAGTTCCGATGAGCCTTTCATGGCGGATAGAATAGAGACCATGATTTCAGGCAATGATGTCCCAATCCCAATGATAGTAATACCAATCATGAGTTCTGAAAAGTGGTGATATTGTCCTAAAATAGTGGCGTTATTGACAAGCTTTTGAGCACTAAATACAAGCACATATAAGCCTAGACATAGAATAAAAAGTGCGACTAACATTTAACTAGTATTCCTATAACATGTTTATATTGCAACTCGTTTTATCTATCTTGGTTTTATGCTACATTAAATGCATTAATCAATGAAGGTAATGTATGTACGATTATAATCCGGAAAAAATAGAATCAAAATGGCAAGCCTATTGGGATAAACAGGCAACTTTTAAAGTGACTGAAGATTCAGCTAAGCCTAAGTATTATGTATTAGATATGTTTCCATATCCTTCTGGTGCAGGGCTTCATGTGGGGCATCCTGAAGGGTATACAGCCACAGATATTATTTCAAGAACGAAGCGTATGCAAGGGTTTAACGTATTGCACCCAATGGGTTGGGATGCTTTTGGTTTACCCGCTGAAAGGGCAGCTGTCAGAGAGCAAAAACACCCTGCAGACATTACCAAAAGAAACATTGCTAATTTTAAACAGCAAATCAAACGTCTCGGTTTATCTTATGATTGGTCAAGAGAGATTTGTACCAGTGATCCTGCATATTACCGCTGGACCCAATGGATATTTTTAAAATTATATGAGAAAGGTTTAGCATATTTAGCAGAGGTCCCCGTGAATTGGTGTCCTGCTCAAGGCACTGTCTTGGCTAATGAAGAAGTGGTTGATGGGAAGTATGTTGAGACAGGTGACCCTGTTGAAAAACGTGTCATGCGTCAGTGGATGCTTAAAATAACTGCTTATGCAGATCAGTTATTGGATGGTTTAGAAGGTCTAGATTGGCCTAAAAATGTCATTGATATGCAAAAAAATTGGATTGGGCGCTCCGAGGGTGCTGAACTTAGTTTTGATATTCAGTCACATGATGTCAAATTAGATGTATTTACGACTAGACCTGAAACCTTATACGGGTCGACTTTTTGTGTGTTGGCACCAGATCACCCATTGCTTAAAACCATTGTGACAGATGCACAAGCAGAGGCAGTTGAGGCCTATTGTGAAAAGCGTCGTTCTTTATCAGACCGTGATCGAGATACGCTTGCAGGTAAAGATAAAACAGGTGTGTTTACGGGTGGGTATGTCATACATCCACTCACACAAGAGGCTTTGCCGATCTGGGTAGCTGATTATGTTAAGTTGGGTTATGGACATGGGGCCATTATGGCAGTACCTGCTGAGGATGAACGTGATCAAGCTTTTGCTGAGGTATATGATTTGCCAATCAAACCTATCATTAACGCTGGAAAAATGATTAATTCAGAGCTTTTAAATGACTTAGATGTGGATCAAGCAAAAGCTAAGATGATCTCAATTTTAGAAGACAAAGGCTTAGGTCAAGCAAAAGTGACCTATAAACTTCGAGATTGGTTGTTTTCAAGGCAGCGTTATTGGGGGGAGCCTTTTCCAATGTTATACGATGCTGCTGGACAAGTAAGCGCAATGAATGCAAATGATTTGCCTTTAACTTTACCAGTGATTGAAGATTTTCATCCAACTGAAGATGGGCTACCACCTTTGGCCAGAGCGCAAGACTGGGTAAATAGTGCGCAGGGGACAAGAGAGCTTAATACCATGCCACAATGGGCAGGGTCATGTTGGTATTTTTTAAGATATATGGATCCTCACAATGAACAAGCACTGGTTGACCCTAAAAAAGAAGCCTACTGGGGACAAGTGGATTTATATGTGGGTGGCTTAGAGCATGCGGTCTCTCATTTATTGTATTCAAGGTTTTGGTATAAGGTGTTGTATGATTGTGGCGTGGTCAGTCACCAAGAGCCATTTAAAAAGCTATTTAACCAAGGCATGATCCTCGCTTATAGTTATCGTGATAAGCTCGGTAAATATCACCATCCTGATACAGTAGAGCAAGATGCATCCGGGCAGCCAACGTTAAAGGTAACCGGCGAGCCATTGACATCTATGGTTGAAAAAATGTCTAAATCTAAATTGAATGTTGTCAATCCTGATGATGTGGTTGCAGAGTATGGTGCAGATGCGCTTCGTTTATACGAAATGTTTATGGGGCCACTAGAAGCTACCAAACCTTGGCAGACCAATGGTGTGAAAGGGATGTTGACCTTCTTACAACGGGTTTGGCGTCAAACCATTGATATTGATTCAGGTGAATTAAATGCAATGATAAAAGATGAGCCCGGCGGCAGTCAATCGTTTAACCAGGCATTGAATCAAACCATTGAAAAAGTGACCAATGACATTCAGGCATTAAAGTTCAACACAGCCATCGCGCAAATGATGAGCTTTATGAATGTCTGTAAAAATGAACCATTCATACCTAAAGTAGGTTGGGAAAAGTTTGTTTTAGTATTGTCTCCTTTTGCACCTCACTTAGCAGAGGATCTTTGGGCAAAGTTAGGGCACGCTGAAACATTGGCTTATCATCCATGGCCAGCAGTGGACACAACTTTTTTGGCAGTCGAAAAGATCCATATGCCTTTATGTTTAAATGGGAAAAAAGCTTCACTTGTAGAAGTGGAAAAAGGGGCTTCTCAGGCGGAAGTAGAAACGTTATTCTTTGCCGATGAGAAGATTCAGCATAAGATGGTAGGCTTTGAGCTAAAGAAAATTATTTATGTCCCAAATCGTTTATTTAATGCAATAGTGGTGAAGAAATGAAAAAATATTACTGGATTATTTTAGGTTTTTTATGTTTATTTGGTTGCAGTTATGATCCCCCAAAAGGGATAGAGCCTGTAAAGAACTTTGATAAGCAGGCTTATTTAGGGAGATGGTATGAAATTGCCAGGCTTGATCATTCTTTTGAGCGAGGGTTATCATGTGTCTCGGCAACCTATGAACCAAGGTCTGACGGTGGCATTAAAGTCATTAACCGTGGTTTCAATGCCAAAAAAGATCAATGGTCTGAGGCTGAAGGACGTGGTTATTTGGTAGGCAAGGATAACATTGGTCAACTTAAAGTATCTTTCTTTGGTCCTTTTTATGGCAGCTACATCATTTTTTATCTAGACGATCAAGCAGCGTATGTAACGAGCAATACCAAAAATTACCTATGGTATTTATCACGGACGCCAAAAGTCACTAAAAAACAACTTGATCATTTTAAAGCCTACGCTAAAAAACATGGGTTTGCAGTTGATCAATTAATCATTGTGGATCAAACTGGTCAAGGAAAGCGTAGTTGCTACCCGATGTAACGATGTTATTAAGGCGCGGATGGTTATCAATCTAACGCGCCTTTTTTTATTTTCAGTTACTTTTTCTTAAAAAGATCTTTGGTCTTCTTATCAATTTTTTCAAGTCCTTCTCTTGTATCGTCATTACCTTTTTCAAGTGCGCTACTTGCCTTATTTGCAATGTTGATGTATGGATATTTACTTGCTTTTGAATCTAATTGCCACATTTTGGTTGTGCCTATATCAGCAGAGGCGATACTAGCCAAAAATATGGTTGAAAGAATATATTTAGATTTCATCATATTTCTCCCTATTCTTATAATTTAATTATAGTGCATATAATTATTTTGTTTGATTAATATTATTGCTCTTCAATTACTATGATGGGCGCATGATCAGGACAACTATGTCCATAAGTTGTACCAAATAGGGATGTTAAAGTAATAAGGGTAAGAATTATTTTTTTCATGATTATTCACCTATGATTGAGTTGATTTTTGTTTTTCTATTGCAGCATCATATTCTTCTTGGGTAATACCAAACTTTTCAAATGCTCGCTGTCTTTTCCATTCTGGTAGATCTTCAAGTTTTTTTAGTTTATCAGGATGGTCAACAAGATACTCTACTTTTTTTAAATCATCAGAACTCAGTGATTGGTCTGCCAAGGTTGGGGTAGTAAGCGACATTAATAAAGCCAGTGATGTGATAGATATTTTTGTTTTCATATTGTCATTATAGCTCAAATATGAACTTTTTGCTTAACACTGAGGGCATTTATTGCGCTTCAATTTTGATGTTTACGGTGCATAATGATGGCCATAGGAAAATCCCATGGTTGCAATCAATGTTAGTAATATTTTTTTTTGTATTATGGGACTTTGTTTGACTTGAATCGACTTTGTTTTGAACGTTTTATTTAATGTGGTGTTTTTTGTAATGTACAATGTTGTACTTTTATTCGTCGTCCTCTAGATGAAGATGATTTAGGTTTTTTAAGAACAGTGACAACATTTACAGTGTTAAACATTGAAGTTGAATGAGGGGTTTGACTTTCTTTGTTAGTTTTTATTCGTTTGTTGGCTGGTGTTATAACAGCTAATGATCTTTTTAGGGTTGGCTTTTTATAAAATAAATTGGCAGCTTGGATGGTTGATACTAAGTCAGCTTCAGGCAAGAACTGTAATATATTATGTTTAGCAATGTCTGGCATATGAAACATTTTTGATAGGGCACAGCGACTTTTTAAGGATTCAACGATTCTTTTAATCACTGGACTTATAAGGACACCATAAAACTTTTTATCATGTAAATGAGAGTTTATAGCAGACATTATTTTCTTTTCTGACTTTAGGATTTCTGTGATGTCATTTTTACCAATTTGATTGTCATTGATCTTTCTTTGTATTTTATAATATGAAACCGGGAACAACTGGCCTAATGATTCTTTTTGGATCAATGTTAGAAAAAAATTAACAATATTTTTAGTTTCATTGCCACTTGAAAGCTCAATCAGTTTATTTAAGTTCTTCTGATAAGCTTGATCATCGGAGGGCTCGTAAATTGAAAGCAGTTTTTTAACAACTGCTGCATCAGATAGGTTGATGTTTTCAGATTTAACGCTTTTGAAATCAATGAATGTCTGTATATAAAAATCATTGATGTGTACGCCGATGTTTTCTAAAATTTCTATATATGCGATGATTTTTTCAGGTTGGTCAATCATTAGGGTATGAACCAATAACGAAAATAATGTGAGTAATTTTATTTGACACTGCTTTGCATCTGATGTGTTTAATATATATGCAACAGCATGTTTTAAAATATGTTTGGTATATTGGCCATCAAATAATTTACAAAGTTTGGCGATATTATTATTGTAAACAACCATATTGGAGGATTGATAATTTTTTATAATGGTCGCTAGTATATCTGCATCATCACAAATGGTTTCTCTAGAAAAGTCATTTTTCAGTAGAATAAATCTTTGGATAAAAGCATCATCAAACTTTACGTTATATTTGATAAGGGTATTTAAAAAATAACGCATTTTAACTTTGCCATTAAAGTGGTGCATTTTATAGATTGGCTCAAAGATTTTATTGGTAATTTCTTTAATAGGTACGTTGATCTCGGGGTTATTTATGATATGCTCGACACTGATTTCGAGCATTGCTTGTGAAGCTTTTTCTTCTATTCCTCTAAAATAAATAGATTGTGTTGAGGGATTGATTGAAAAAAAATTAACACCTTGTTGATGAAATAAGGTTAATAATCTTTTTATGCTTGCGTATTCAGGCTCGTTATATAAAAACATAAACATTAAATAAAAGGGTGTACGATCACCTTCAATGTCTGTTAGAAAAATATCAGCATTGTTTTGAATCATAAACTCAGTTAAGTCAGTAATTTTATCTATGTCCCATTTAGGACGCTTAAAATTATCACTCAACATGTGTAAAGGTGTATTTGAAAACATATCTGGTACATTGATGTTTGCCCCGTGTTTGAGTAACTTTTCAATCACTTTTTTAGAGATATCTATTTTGTCAAAAGACATGATTTGATGCATGGGTGTGATGCCTTCTGAATTTGATTCATTGACATCGGCACCGTGTTCAATGAGTAGATCGAGATTTGTTAAAAATCTGTCAATGAGTTCAGGGCGATCTAAGTTCATCTCACTTAATGAGTTAATGATTGCACTTAAGGGATGTATGTCTAGGTGAAGTAATGGGACTGTAAGATCTGCGCCTTGGTTAATCACCTGTTTGACTAAGTGGCTAGGTGCGTGATTTATGATAAGCTCAATCACAAAACAATTCATTATATTTTTAATGGCGGCTTCTTTTTCACTCTCTGGCTGATTTTCGCGATTTATCAGCGATTTTATTTGTAACTGAGTTTCTTCAACCAACATTTTGATCACATCAATTGCGTAACCATTTTTTACTGCAATTGAGAAGACATAGGGATGATCGTGTTTGTGTTTATTCAAATGAATCCCATTGGCGACTAAATAATTGACCCATGGTGAGGGTAGTTTATGCATTAAACAAAGACTCATCAACGAATTGCCTGCGTGGTCTATGTGATTAATATTCCCACCTGCTTGGATAAGTTTTTTTAAATGAATGCTTAACATTGATTGTGCATGAGGAAGTGTGCTTGCCAATCGAATGATTTCATGTAGGGGACTTTTTAGAAAGTAAGTGGCATTGACGGCTTTACCAAAGTGCATTGTCAAATCTTCTAGCGTTTCTAACAATAGTTTTTTAAATTGTTCGTAATTTGTTTTTAGCATATTTTTTTGTTTTATTATTATTTTATAATAAAAACCTTAAGACAGGTTTAAGAGAATAAATTTTTACTAAAAAATAATAAATAGGAGAAAAGCATGAAGCATTTAACAATAACATTCTTTTTATTTAGTGCCGTTGCTTATGCTGGTGAAGGTTGTGGTGCTGGTAAGGATATACGAGGAACTGTGATAAACTGGACTGAAGCAGGTGCATCATTGCCTCCCTCTGATAATTGTGGGTTATAAAATAATATATTTATCAGGTGAATCTAAAACTGATGGGCGATTGGTTAGGCATATGAAAACCTAACCAACTTTCCATTGCTCAGGGTAAAACATTGTTAAACCTACCCGATTGGGTATATCATAATCGTTAGATGGGTACTATAAATCAAACATCAATCGTTCTCGTCTGGTTTAAGCGAGACCTTCGTATTTCTGACCATGAACCGCTTATTGCAGCCATCGCAATGGGGTTGCCTATCATGCCTGTCTATGTGGTTGAGACAGATTATTGGCAAACATCGGTTGCATCTAGGCGACATTGGTGTTTTTTAAGAGATTGTCTTGAGTCGCTAGATCAAATGCTTCATACCTATGATCAGTCTTTGGTTATTAGGGTGGATCAGGATGCGCAAATGGCTTTTGATGAGTTGGCTCAATCGTATGACATTAAGGCCATCTATGCACATGAGGAAACAGGTAATGACTGGACGTATCAAAGAGACATGCGTGTTCAGCGCTGGTGCCAGAAAAAAAATATCGAGTTATTTGAATCCCCAAACAATGGTGTTGTGCGTAGATTAAAAAGTAGAGACCATTGGTCTTATATTAGAAATACGCGTATGGCTGAACCAGTATTGAGTGCGCCTAAAAAAGTTTCCAAAAGTGTGAAAGGGGTTCATTCAGAGCCATTACCAGCAAAGTCTGATGAAAGGTTGGGGATGGCATTTGATGGTGTGGTTCAAAAAGGTGGACGAGTGATGGCTGAGCAAACACTTAAACGCTTTTTAAATACCAATGCTCGACAATATTTATATCACATTTCTGCCCCAGGTCGTTCTGAAGTGTATTGCTCTCGATTGTCACCATATCTAGCCTTTGGTGTTTTATCTGTCCGAGAAGTGGTGCATGCATTAGATTTAAGAATGAAAACAATGGATACAGATGAAATCAAGGGTTGGGCGAGGTCATTTTCAGCTTTTAAATCCAGGTTGTCTTGGCGTGATCATTTCATTCAGAAGTTAGAGGACCAACCAGAAATTGAATACCAATGTATGCATAGCGATTGTGAAAAAATGCGTGAAAGACCCGGAAATAAAGCCTATATGCATGCTTGGGAAACTGGGCAAACAGGGTATCCGTTAATAGATGCTTGTATGCGTTATTTAAATCATCATGGCTGGATTACGTTTCGTATGCGCGCCATGTTAGTAAGCTTTGCAAGTTACCATTTATGGTTAGATTGGCGTGATACAGGCCATCATTTGGCAAGAACGTTTACAGACTATGAGCCTGGCATTCATTATAGTCAATTACAAATGCAATCAGGTGTCACAGGCATCAATGCATTAAGAATCTATAATCCAATCAAACAATCTCAAGAACATGACCCTGAGGGCGTGTTCATCAAAC
>JAURNZ010000009.1 GCA_030829925.1 Gammaproteobacteria bacterium
TCTATGAATGATATTTAAATATCTTGTTTTGTTAAGATACTTATTCTCAGCAGATTCACATTTTGATGTAAGCACGCTGAACTTACACCACTTTAAAAAAGAAAAATCAATTTTAAACAAGAGCGCTACTAAGCCTATATTTTTTTTCCCATAATTATGATTTTCATTATAGACATCAATCAAATTTAACATTGCATGCATAAAATCACCAAAGATTGTAATGATTCCAACACAATGCCCTATGAATAACTCAAGCTCTCTATTGATAATTGATGCGAGCTTGTAAATAACATAAGATCCCAGGTTAAAGGTATAAGTCCAAAAAAGATTTATCAACTGACTTTTCCATTTCATTTTTGAACAAAATTGATGAAAATACTTCCAAGATCCCTTAACTGTCTGCATCGATAATAATGGTACAAATGCAAAATATCTCGCAAAAACTGCAAATATATCAAGCAACTCATGGGCAAAATGCGCTAGTATATGGTACGCACCAAATATAATGGTACAAACAAGGCTTAAGAGATAAGAACATATATTAAAAACTGCAGTAACAAACACATTGATAATATAAAGTAGTGGATGTTGATTCATTTCATGTGTCATAAACAATAAACTCCTTTAGGGCCTGATATTAGCTCAACCATATATTTAAAAATCCATACCTAAAGCAAAGTCAATCTCATTAAAATCATCGCCTGCTTTATCATTGAATGCTTTAGCAAATGTAAATCCGATGGGTAACTGTCCCATTCTCAATAAAATCATAAGTCCATATGAACCTCGCAAATCATCTGCATCGAAATGATTTTCAAACACATTACCCACATCCACAAACAATGCTGTTTCAAATGGATTATTTTCAATAAATGGTGTTGGGAAATATAAATTTGCACTGAATGCAGTTAATAAATCACCACCAATCGCATCACCTTTACTATCTTTAGGACCTAATGAGTAGCCATGATAGTTTCTGACTGTACCAAAACCACCTGCATGAAAACGTTTGAAGAACGGTAGCTCTCCTGAAAAAGTATCGTAGCCTTGCCCGTATGACACCTTAGGACTAAGCTCTAGCTTAAATTTTTCTTTAGGATTTAGCTCATAAAGATCTACCCTATAACGATCTGTGATGGTCGCTGTATAATAAGTGATTTCATGCGGAAAAACTGGCAAACCTACTTCTAAGGAAGCATTGAACTTATTTTGATAGTTTTTTTCGTAACGAGCATGCCCTAAACCTAACTTTAGAGCAAAATTAGTATAAGAGTTACCATGGTCATTTATAAAGTTTTGGACCTGTTGTGAATAATCATCCCTATCATTAAATTCGGTCTGTTCAATGTTAAAGCCAACATCAATCTTTGAATAACGTGTTGCAGGTATGCCATAAACCATCGACAAACCAACATTATTCGATTTATAGTCAGTTGCTTTAGCATGATCCGTATCAATAGCCGAATAATAGAGTTTTGTTGATCTAGAAATACCATAGTCGGTAAAGAAAGGATCCAGGTGAGATAAACTCGCCGTCAGAGCAGTTTTAGTAGATTTGACCCCTAAGATGACCTGATTACCTGTGCCAAAAAAGTTTTTAAACTTTAAATCTCCTCCTAGCGTTAAACCAGCACTTTTACCCCAGCCGACTTCACCCATGATACTATTGACTGAATCTTTCTCTGATAAATCATAGTCAATATCCACCTGATCACTAAAACCTGGAACAGGATTAATCTTATAATTCACATCCTCAAAATATTCTAACCCTAATAATCTATTTTTTGATGCATCTAATTCCTTTTGAGAAAATCGTTGACCTTCATTTTGCTTTAAGTAACGTCGAATCATCGTCGAGTTAGATAAATCATTCCCATGGAAATTTATCTTTCTAATGTGATAAACCTTTTCAGGTTTAATATTTAGTTTAATCCTAACTTCATTTTTCTTACTATCTATGGTTTGTTCAGGAATAACAGTTGCATACGCATAACCCATGTCTTTAAGGTAGGCCTGAATAGACTGCATCAATTTCATAAGCTCTGTTCTTGAGAAAGGTTGATGCTCTATTGCCTCTTGCATAATCGCAATCGATTTTGGCAACTGCACTGACGAGTCTATCTTTAAAGACTGAACAATGTACTGATCGCCTTCATATAATTCGATGTTTACGTTTGCATAACTTGTTTTTGAATCAAGCTCAACATCTTTTTTCAAAACATCAAACTCAAGGTAGCCTCGATCATAATAATAATCATAAAGCATTGCAATCGACTGATCAAAATTAGCTTCTGAATAAACATATGTGCCGCCTAACCAACTTAAAAGACTAAACCTTTGCATTCCTATGGCCCACTCTAAAGTGCCATCTGAATAAAGCTTATTCCCTTTGATATTAATTGACCCATAAGTACTTTGTTTATTTTCTTCAACAACAACAGTAATTCTGACTTTCCCAATACTTTTTTTAAGATCGGGCTTGATGTCAATATTTGAGTATCCCTTGCTTTTATATTCTTGACTAATGGCATATATAAAATGTTTAAGTTTGGTTGGATTCAGTGGCCGGCCTATTTTAATACCAATGGATTGAGCCATTTTATCCAGTTCTTTATCACCAATGGTACTATTACCCTCAAAACTAATAGAACTGATAATAGGCTCTTCTGTAAAAGTGAACGAAAGTTTTCCATCACTGTATTGACTTGATATCGATTCAAAATATTGGCTTTCATACAACTTTTTAATTTGTCTTGAGACTGCTTCATCTGTTGCTTGATCACCAACACCAAGATCTATCCATGGGGATAATGTATCTTTTGTTAATCGATGAAGACCATTATATTCAATTGAAGAAATTTGCTTATTTTCTGCAAAACTAAATGTAATAAAAAAACATAATAAAAGTCTAAACAGTACTCTCACACCAACACCTTTTTTGAAATTATACTAGTTTGTATTGTAAACAAATAAAACCAACAAACCAAGTAGCAATCAAACTATCCAATCGATCCAATAAGCCCCCATGGCCTGGAAAAATTTGACTACTATCTTTTACACCAGCAGAGCGCTTTAAAACACTTTCGAATAAATCGCCCCAGATCCCGGCCAATACAAGCATGATTGCTATGATCATTGGCAGCCAAATCCATATAACACCGCAAACCAATGCAGCTACAAACCCAGCCAATGTCTTATTTGGTGAGATGCTTTGTACGAACTTACGCTTACCATACTTTGAGCCAACTAGATATGCTACTGAATCTGAAACCCAAGTTAATAATGTAATATTAAGCAATAGACTTGGGGATGACAACCAGATCAACCAAGCAGCATATAAGCCAATCAATATCTGGAAACACATAAATTTTGAACATACATTAAAGGGCCATGGTTTGAGATACCTTACAACGACCAATGTTAGCAACCAAGAAATAATTCCTAAATATAGCAATACAAATTTAGCCTTCAAACCAATGAGTAGTGACACAACAATACATATAGAACCAAACCAAAAGACTTGATTTACTGACATATGATTGAGTTCATAGACAGCAAAAAATGCTACAACGGCTAGGCATAACAGCATCAACCAATATGGCGCATACAACATCAACCCACAAACCATTGGTGCACCAATGGCAACAACAACCATCCGCTTATACAGATTGTGCATAAGCATTTTCAAGTCCAAAGCGACGTTGACGTTTTGCAAAGTTTTTGATTGCCTCAAAAAGATCGTATTTATTGTAATCTGGCCATAATTTAGAATCAAAATACAGCTCTGTATAAGCTAATTGCCACAAGATAAAGTTGCTTATTCGAAATTCACCACCTGTTCTAATCATCAAGTCAGGTTCGGTGCCGAAGTCATTGTTAATTAAATCTGAAATTGTTTTTTCATCTAACTTATCAATATTAAATGTATCTTCTTTACAACCGATCGCAATTGATTTGAGTGTGTTTGTGATTTGCCATCGACCACTATAATTGATAGCCAAATTCAGCTTAAGCTTTGTACAATGACGGGTTTTAAATTCTGCTTCTCTTGCTAAAACCACTAACTCTGTGGATAGACCTTTAAGGTCCCCTACAAACTTTAATTTAACACCATTTTCTGCTAACTGATCTGTTTCTTTAAGCAAACATTCTTTAAACAACTTAATTAGTGCAGTTATTTCAGCCTGAGAACGTTGGTGGTTTTCCTTACTAAAAGCGAATAATGTCAATGTTTCAATTTCTTTTTCAACTGCGCCTTTGATCACATCTCGAACAGCATTAATGCCATAGCGATGACCATCCCACCTATGTCTACAATGGTTTTCCTGAGACCAACGACCATTGCCATCCATGATGATAGCGATGTGCCTCGGCAGAAGATTAGACACTCGTTAAATCCTGCTCCTTTGCAGCCAATAACTCATCTAGTTCTTTGATAAATTGATCAGTCAAAGCTTGTATTTTAACACCTGCTTGTCTTTCATCATCTTCAGTAACTTCTTTGTCTTGTAATAACTTTTTCACATCAGATATGGCCTGACGACGAGCATTTCTAATACTGATACGATTATTCTCAGCCTCAGACTTTGCAACCTTAACCAATTCCTGTCTTCTTTCTGCTGTTAACAGTGGCAAAGGCACTCTAACTGTGCCGCCATTTACCACAGGATTCACACCTAGGTTGGAAATCTTAATAGCCTTCTCAATGACTTGAACCATCGTTTTCTCCCATGGAGTTACCGCTAGAGTTCTTGCATCTTCAACAGATATATTAGACATTTGTTTTAAAGGGGTTTCTTGTCCATAGTGATCAACACGAATATGATCCAGTAAATTTGGATGCGCTCTACCACTACGAAGTTTTTTCATTTCAACTGAAAAACTCTCAACCGATTTCTTCATTTTTTCAGAACATTCGTCTAAAACCAATTCGATCATTTAACTCTCCACTATTAACTTACTAAAGTACCTTCATCCTTACCAGTAAGGATATTCAATAATGCATTGGGTTTTGTAATATTAAAAACCCGAATAGGCATATTATAATCACGACATTGACAAAATGCACTTAAATCCATCACGCCTAACTCATTATCTAGTACGTCTTGGTAGCTCAACTTTTTGAGTAATTTGGCATCTTTATTCTTCATTGGATCAGAACAATACACACCATCTACATGCGTTGCTTTAAGTAAAACATCTGCATTGATTTCAATCGCTCTTAAGCTTGCAGCTGAGTCGGTTGTGACCAATGGATTTCCAGTACCACCAGCAAAAATAACTAATCTTCCAGCTCTTAACTGATACATGGCTTTTCGTCGATGAAAATGATCCACAAAACCACTCATAGGAATAGCAGACATCACCCTTGACTCAACATCTTTCTTCTCAAAAATATCTCTGACCGCCAATGCATTCATTAACGTGGCCAACATACCCATCTGATCACCAGTCACTCTTTCCAAGCCTTCACCTGATAAAGCAGCGCCCCTAAAGAGATTGCCTCCACCAAGGACAATCCCAATTTCAACACCTAGTTTGAGTGCCGCACAAACTTCATCAGCAATTCGGTTAATCACTTTGGGATCAATGCCATAAGATACGTCACCAGCCAGTGCTTCACCACTTAGCTTGATAATGACACGTTTGAATTTTGCGGTTTTCATGTCTACTTATCTTCGACTTGTTTACGAACTTCCTCTGCAAAGTTTTCAACTTTCTTTTCCATGCCTTCACCAACTTCATATCGGATGAAATGTGTAATTTGAGCATTTTTTGACTTAAGATAATCTGCAACGGTTTGACTAGGATCTTTCACAAATGATTGACCAACAAGACAAATTTCATTTAAAGCCTTACTCACTTTCCCATGAAGAATTTTTTCGATAATGTCCGCTGGTTTATTTAAATCTTTTACTTGTGCTTCACAAACCGATTTTTCTTTATTCACAAGCTCTTCAGGCAAATCATCTGAACTAATAGCCTTTGGACTAACAGCAGCAATGTGCATAGCGATGTCTTTGCCCACTTCATCATTGTCTGAACTAATTGAAACTAAAACACCTATCTTACGACCATGCTGATAGAAACTTACTCTACCCTCAGACTCGATTAAATTAATTCTTCTTAGTTGAATGTTTTCACCTAACTTCAAAACAAGCTGTTGACGCGTTTCTTCAAATGTAACATCACCATCTTTTGCAGCTAACAATGCTTGCGTATCTTCTGTTGCAAGTTCAAGTGCAGTTTTCGCAAGTGAATCTGCAAATGCTACAAAAACTTCATTGCCGGCAACAAAGTCTGTTTCGCAGTTAATTTCAATCATAGCTGCTTTCTTATGATCTTCTGAAGTAGCCACTACGATCAATCCCTCGGTAGCAGATCGATCACTCTTGCTCACCGCTTTTGCAAGACCAGTTTTTCTCATTTCCTCAACAGCCTTCTCAATGTCACCACCGGCCTTTTCGAGTGCTTTTTTACATTCGAGCAAACCAACGTTAGTCATTTTTCTTAGCTTAGCAATATCCTTCGTATTTATTGACATATTAACCTCTTTATACAATCTTAATCATTTATCTGCTTTTTTAGCTGCCGTAGTTTTCTTTGCAGCCGCTTTCTTTGCTGGAGCCACCGCTTTTTTGGCACTCGCAGCTACTTTCTTGGCTGGAGCTACTTTCTTAGTACTCGCTGCCACTGTCTTCGCTGGCGCTGCTTTTATTGATGCTTCTGATGCTGAGGTTGCTTTTTTACTTACTGCAGCAGATGCATTAGATTTTCTAACTATTTTCACGTTCTCACTATTGTCTTTAACAGCTTCTTTTTTCTTTGCTGGGACTTCTTGAGGACGTCTGCTTTTAGCTTCAGCAATCACTTCTTTAAAAAGATTCAAATACAATGATACAGCTGCATGTGAATCATCATTACCTGGAATCACAAAATCAACGCCATCTGGTGCATTGTTTGTGTCAACGATACCGATGACTGGGATACCTAGTTTATTCGCTTCCTGAACGGCAATTTGCTCATGACCAACATCCATTACGATAACTGCATCTGGTAGTGCATTCATTTTCTTGATGCCACCAAAGCTTTGGTCGAGGCGTTTGATTTCTCTTTCGAATTGCAGGCATTCTTTTTTGGTAAAAGCTGTCTGATCTTCTGATGCCATTTGCTCTTCTAGCTGAATTAGACGTTTAATGGAATGTTTCATTGTTTTAAAGTTAGTCAGCATTCCACCTGGCCAACGAAAATTTACGTATGGCATATCAGATGCCATTGCAGTTTCTGCAACCTTATCTCGTGACACCCATTTTGTACCAACAAAAATAACCCTGCCACCGTTGTATACTAAATTTCCAACGTGGTCGAGTGCTTCTGCCATTGCACCAACAGTCTTTTCTAAATCAATGACATGGATCCCTTGTCTTGCACCAAATATAAATGGCGACATTTTAGGGTTCCAATAACGTGTTTTGTGGCCAAAATGAACACCGGCCTTAAAAAAATCAACAATAGATAACTTCATTATAATCTCCTGGGTTAATTTTTCTTAATTTACCTCGCCATCAATCTATGCTACCATAAACACCCAGATGAACGATCCTGCAAATTAAGAAGTTTCAAATATAAGTGATACAATGCTAGCACAATTATTACGCCACCTCAACATTATTGTTTTAATTAGTGTTTGTTACGCAAGCCCACTCTATGAGTTTAACTCTTTTGAGCAAGAGCAGCACTATTACGAATATATTGGGCACATCAGATGCCTTGTTTGTCAAAACGAAAGTATTAAGGATTCCAACGCTCCGCTTGCCAGTCAGCTTAGATCTGTCATCTATGAACAAATGCTTGCGGGCAACGATGACGAGACAATCAATGCTTTTCTAGAAGAAAGGTATGGTGCGTTTGTAAACTATAAACCAGAAGCTAATGGTCTTACCAGCATGTTATGGTTTATACCCTTACTACTATTTTTTGGGTATTTATTTAGACTTTTTGTCAGAAAATAGATTAAAAACAAAACGTAGATTAAAGTGAAATAGCACTCATGAATATACGCCAGAAACAACTATTCTTAGATCAACAGGATCTGAAAGTTTAAATTAATACTATATTGTATGCCATTGAATAAGCGCGCTTTTCAATTTACAATACATATAAAACATACATTTTACGCAAAGCCTAGCAAACTTTTCCAATACTGTGTATATTCAAAGTAATTGGGAGAATTAAATGAAAGCTATCATCAAATTTATTGTTCAATCAGTTAGGAATTACTTTTTATCTTATTCTATACAAGCCATTAAATCACTACCCGGCAACAGTGAAATTTACTTATTAGACATAGGTGCTGCTGGCGAAGTTGAGCCTCGTTGGAGACCATTTACTCAATTTCTGAACTACATTGGCTTTGAACCTGATGAACGCTCAAGGAATGCGATAAAAAACAATGATAAAAAATTTAAAACGTATTATATACTCCCATATGCTTTGGCATATGAAAAGAAAACTGTACATTTCAATCTTTGTAGAAAACCAGAAGTGTCGTCA
>JAURNZ010000010.1 GCA_030829925.1 Gammaproteobacteria bacterium
AAACTGTGCTGAAAAACCTCTTATGGGTGTTAATGATGTGATCTTAGTGCCAATAGTTTCAATAATTTTATACCCATACATACTGAGCCCTGTAACAACACCAAGCGCACCAACCACAGTAACCCATCTAGGATGATCGTGTAATGACTCGTCACTTAAGATAGTGATCACCCTAGATAATGGGCCAATCGCATTTGCAACATCGTTACCCCCATGTGCAAAAGCCATTGCTGACGCAGTAAATATTGCCAACACACCAAACATGCGCTCTACAGATCTATACGCCATTAAATAGTCTTTGTGGTTCTTTAAATCTACTTCTTCTGTACTACTAACAAATTTATAACCAATGAAAGTAAAAGCTAAACTAATAACAAGTGTCCAAAAAATAGATTGAACAAAATTCCATTTTACTCCCAAAAATACAATTCCTTGACCAAAAGCTATTTGTGCAATAATCCAGGACACCAAAAAAAAGTATATAGGGATATAGCGTTTTGCATAGATCACAGGATTTGCTTTATTTATGATTAATGTTTTTACAGAATAAAAAATAGCTGCTGAAATTAGGGCGGCAATAAAAGGGGTCAGCACCCAACTTAATACAATACTAACTAAAATGTCCCAATGAACATGATGAAAACCAGCAACATAACAACCAAAGCCTAAAATAGCGCCGATAATACAGTGTGTTGTAGAGACAGGCCAACCAAACTTTGTCGCTGTAAGCAACCATGTTGCCGATGCACCCAATGAGGCAATCATCCCAATAACCGTAATCAAATCTGAATTCTCAATACCACTTAGATCAACCAGACCTTTACTAATCGTCGAAGTTACCTCATTACTAGCCAGCAGTGCTCCTGCAACTTCAAATACAGCTGCAAGAATAATCGCTTGTTTGATATTGAGGACTTTAGCACCAACAGATGTACCCATTGCATTTGCAACATCATTCGCACCAACACCCCAGGCCATTGCAAAGCCGAGGAATATTGCTAAATAAATTAAATATAATGATTCTGGACTAGTTATCAACCGTCTTCCTTCCAAAATATGTTCTAAATAACTGAGCCAAATGAACATCGCTGTTAGCAGCCATCTTCAGTGTATGCTCATGAGATAGCACTTCATCACTCAGGCCCGAGCCTTGGTTAACAACGACAGATATCATTGCGACTTTTAACTCGTAATATCTTGCTGCAATAATCTCAGGAATTGAAGACATCGCAACAGTGTCCGCACCTAACATCTGAAAGGCTTTGACTTCAGCAGGAGTCTCAAAGCATGGGCCCTGTACTCCCATATAAACACCTTCTTCCAAGTCTAACCCAATAGATCCAGCAGATGCTTTGAGTTCTTTTCGCATATCAAGATCATAAACATTATCCATGTTTAAAAAACGACTTCTGACTTCTTCTTGTATCCCGATCAATGGACTTTTAAATTGCCAATTAATGTGGTCTTTGACCAACATCATTGCTCCTGCTCTGAAATCAGGATTAAGGCTGCCAGAACAGTGCGTTACAATTAAAGATGTAGCACCTAAATTCTTTAGCATCCGCACAAAAGCTAGAAACTCTTCAGGCGCTCTTCCTTCATACCAATGAGGACGACCTAAGCAACAAATAACGGGTTGAGATTCAAGCTCCCCAACAATCATTTTTCCCTGATGACCCTTCACCTGGCAGGGTTTAAAGCCCTCAATTTGATCATATGATATCTCTTCATGAACAACAATGTCATTAACAATTTGATGCAGTCCAGAACCTAAAACAATAGCCGTTTTACCGTTATCCATAAAATACTTCCTCAGTTATTCACCAACATAATGAGTCTGCCGCCTAGCTCCTCTAGGATATTAGCAACTCTACTTAACTTATCAATTGATTGATACATAAAAATTAGATCTATTTGATTGAATGATGACTCCACTAGAAACAATGTATGTCTAAGCACAACCTCGATATCGTCTACTTTCTGTTCTAGTTGATCAATATCATGTGCCGCATTAATCACATGTTCACGAAAAATATGACCAAAGCCAGTCTCAACCAGATCGTCTAATTCAAGAATAGCTTTATTAAACTTTCTCATACAATTTAATACAGCATTAAGAAACTCAAAAAATGTTGGCTCTACTTGGGCCGGAATTACAATTTTTCTACCAACCAATGTTGCAGCAGTATCACGAAGTAAATTTAATATTTTCTCTTGGGCATTTAACATATAAAGAATTTCACCACGAGGGAAAGCCATCATAAGCTGCTTATTCATTAATCGTCGTACTTTGTCTTTTCTTCGGTCTGCAGCCCTTTCAATATTTAACATTTCATCAAATATTTCTTGAGCAACATGATGATCTTTAGAAAAAACAGCACGGAAAAATGGCTCTAATTTCATTGACATTTCTTCTGTTAGTTTAAGATGCTTCCTTAAACCTCTAACAGGAGATCTGCCAATAAGTTTTAAAATTGATGTTTTCATGGGTATTAATTCGCCTTAAGTAACATAATACATATTCCAATGAAGGCTATCAAACCTAATGCTAAAAAACCAAGTGTGTTCATTGTCTTCAAAGCTGCATCCATTGAAAATAACTCTGGTCTTCCTTTAATAGTTCGATAACATAACCATGCTGCAAGAAAAATGCCTAATATCCAAAAAATTTCTAACCAACTCATTGCTAATTACCCTCCACTGATTGACTAGGCAAGTCATGAAATTTCAACAAATCACTTACTGTCCACACTTCGATGGAGTTGGTATGCCCAGAAACCCCAACCAAATCCCCTTTTAAGATCACAACTGTGTCAGGTGGCTGAATATTATTTTGATCTATTAAAGTCTTAACAGCTAAAACATCTAATGAGGCAACATCATGATTAGAAAAACTTACCAAAACCGGAGAAACCCCTCTAAATAAATTCATTTTAAGACAAATCAACTTGTTTTGGCTTAAAGCATATATAGGGATATGAATTTTTTGCCTAGATGCAAACAGTGCTGTTCTACCTTTTTCGGTATAGACTACTAGAGCTTTAGCAAGTAAATCAGCTGAGATTTGACAACCATTTAAAGTCAATACTCTGGTTGTATCACATTCCTTAATATTATGCTTAAAGATTTCATGCTCCCCCCTCATTAACATATCCTGTTTACAAATTTCAGCCATCTGCTTTATTACTTGAACAGGATATTTCCCAACGGAGGTCTCCGCAGATAACATTAAAGCATCTGCCTCATCAATATTTGCATTAGCAACATCAGAAACTTCAGCTCTTGTTGGCGTGAACGCATGTATCATAGACTCCATCATTTGTGTTGCAACAATGCTAAAACAATCATATTTTTTTGCAACTTTAATAATATTTTTTTGTAAATTTGGCACTTTTGCAAGCCCAACTTCTAGAGCAAGATCACCCCTTGCAATCATTAGTCCATCTGAAACTTCTGCAATTTCATTGATTCTTTTAATTGCCTCAGCTCTTTCAATTTTTGCAATGATACTTGGGCTACAATTTTGACTCTGAATAAATGTTTTAAGACGGATAATATCTTCACTTTTTTCCACAAAAGACAAGGCAACAAAATCTATATCATGCTCTAGTGCAAACGCTAAATCCTCTTGATCTTTGGGGGTAAATGCAGCTGTTGATAGACCTCCGCCCTTTAAATTAATGCCTTTTTTTCCAGAAAGGATTCCGCCAACCAACACCTCTGTGGATAAAACCCTCTCTGTTTTACTTATTGCTCTAAGCATGATATTGCCATCATCTAATAACAACTTTTGACCTATATTGACATCACTTACAATCAAAGACTCTTCAATCCCAACAATATTTTCAGTTCCTTGGTTAACATCATGGTCCAAACTTAAGTCAAATTTATCACCTTGTGTTAATAAAACTTCACCCTTTACAAAGCTACCTATCCTAATTTTAGGCCCCTGAAGATCAACTAAAATAGAAGGCTTAACATAATTATTTTCTAGCTGGAGCTGTTTAATGTTTTCTATACTTTTTGCATGAATTTCATGAGAACCATGAGACAAGTTTAATCTAAAAACATCAACGCCTTGTTCAACCATTTGGCGCATAGTGTCAAGGTCCTCACATGCTGGACCAAGTGTTGCGATTATCTTAGCAAATCTCATGAAACAATCTCTTCTAAATTAATTCTATTTTCTTTTACTGCCTCTAGCACTGGTAGTGAGCCATAAGCAATATAATGTAAAAACGCACCACCTGAAGTTGAAATATAGTCAAATTGATGCTCAATATTTAAATCTTCTACAGCTGCAACAGAATCCCCACCACCAATAATTGCATAAGCTGATGATTCGGCAATGGCTAACGCTATTTTCTGTGTACCCATTTGAAAATTTTCATTTTCATAATAACCCATGGGACCATTCCAAAGAACGGTTTGTGCTTGATCAATATACTTTGCAAAAAGCTGGCAGGTAGCTGGTCCAATATCTAATACGGAGTCCTCTTCACCCATATTGCTGTTTTCAAAGTCAACAACCGCCATTTGTTGATTAATCCCATCGACGGGGAGAACAATCTTATCTGCATGCTTAAGAATATGGCTTGCATCCTCTATAGCGTTTAAATCAACTAAAGACTTCTTCAAAGACAGTCCCTTAGCATGCAACAAAGTGTTAGCAATTCCACCACCGACGAGAATATGATCTGCCCAAACTAACATTTTTTTTAAGATGGGCAACTTAGTTGAAATTTTCGATCCACTTAATATGGCGACGCGGCTACCTGGCCTGGCCAAAGCATCATCAATTGCACTTTTTTCTTTGATAAAAGATGGTCCAAATAAAAACTGTCTGGCTTGAGACATAATGCCATAAACAGAGCCATGCTTGCGATGCCCTACTGAAAATGCGTCGTAAACAACAAGATCTACCATAGAGAGGTATTCATCTATAAGGGATTGATCAGACACCTTTTCTCTTTCATCAAACCTCACATTTTCAAGCAAAAACAGCACCCCATCTTGACTTGAATCAGAAATTTTTTGTATTAATTTCAAGCTAGGCACATCTTGCTGAATAAGCCGCTGGATATGTGTTAAAGAAAATCTAGCTTCAAACCCTTTTGGTTGGCCGAAATGAGAAACAATGATAAGTTTTTTGGGCTCAAAAGAAAGCATCTGATTAATGGTTGGCAAAACTTGATGCCATCGAGCCATACTTAATATATTGCCATCCAACATAGGCAAATTTAAGTCTACGCGCAACAATACCCTTTTATTTTTGACTGACTGAGGGTTAATGTTAGATATCATGTCTTTAATAGTATTCAATTTATCACATAACGTCAAAGCTTAACCGGCAAATAAAGCCTTTTCTGATGCTTTCACAGGCGACTCATTGTTCATGTACAACATTAAATCTATCATTCTATGTGCAAACGCCCACTCATTATCATACCACGCCATAATTTTTACTGTTTTTCCATGAACCATTGTTTGAGTTAAATCAACAATGCTAGACTCAACTCTCTGATTGAAATCACAGGACACTAGCGGAATATCGTTGCAGGCCAGAATACCTGCGTGTGAGTTGCTTGCTGCCGAAATAAACAAGTCATTTATGGCTTTCAAAGTTACTGACTCACCTAAGTTCAAAGTTAGGTCTAATAAAGACACGTTTGCTGTTGGAACCCTTACAGCCATACCATCTAGCTTACCTGATAGCGACGGAATAACCTGACCAATGGTTGAAGCAGCACCAGTTTTAGTCGGAATCATAGAGTTTGTTGCAGCCCTTGCTCGGCGCAAATCTTTATGTGAAGCATCTGTTAAATTTTGATCGGTTGTAAAAGCATGAATGGTTGTCATTAAACCAGATTGAATCTCATAAGACTTCATGACAACATCCAAAATTGGCGCCAAACAATTGGTCGTACATGATGCAGCAGATACAATGTTGTCTGCTTGAGTCAAGGTTTCATGGTTGACACCATACACAATCGTTTTTGCCAATGACTGCCCTGGCGACGATAGAAGAACTTTTTTAGCACCATTGGATAAGTGAATAGCTAGGCCATCACGATCTTTATATCGACCAGAACACTCGAGCACAACATCTACTGATGCCCACTCCATATCTTCTAAGTTTCTGTAAGTTGTATATGCAATTTTTTTATCATCAATGGTTATAGATGTATCATCGCACTGAATGTCGCTAACCAAAACACCATGAATAGAGTCATACTTCAAAAGATGGCCTCCAATCTTACCACCTGATGGAGAGTTGATTTGAACCAGCTGCAGAGATTTCTGTAACTGCTCACTTTCAAGCCATAGTCTTACAATACAGCGGCCAATGCGACCGAAGCCATTAATCCCAAAACGTATCATTTTTTTTCTCCCTCACATACTACAAAATCAAATTTATGAACAACTTTTTTAACAATGCCTTCAACATGAAAGCCACAATGATCAAAAACTTCAGCACCTGGTCCAGACATTCCAAAATGATCCAAGCCAATGACCAGGCCATCTGAACCCACCCACTCAAACCAAGGCTGAGAAGCACCAGCTTCTATGGCAATCTTAGGCGTATGACTTGGCAACAAATCTTCTTTATACCTCTTTGACTGCTCTCTAAACACCTCTATACAAGGCATAGACACTATTTTAACACCTATGTTTATTTTATCGAGATGATCTGCAACATTATGTGCCAAGCCAACTTCAGAACCAGTTGCAATAATAATAAGATCAGGTTTTTTGTGTGGCTTTATCTCATATCCCCCTTTCTTAATTGCCGACATTAATCTAGGCTTTTGTTTTTTTGTTTTCTGGCGAGTTAAAACCATGCATGTTGGGCTGCCAACTGACTGACATGCACTTTGCCAAGCAACAACAACCTCTTCTAAATCACAAGGACGCCACACTTTCAAATTAGGGATGGCCCGAAGCATTGACAACTGCTCAACAGGCTGATGCGTTGGGCCATCTTCTCCTAAGCCAATTGAGTCATGCGTCAAGACATATATAACCTGCAGGTCCATCAATGCTGACATTCGAATTGCATTTTTTGCATAATCAGAAAATATCAAAAAGGTCCCGACATAAGGAATTTTATAGCCATCTGATGCAATGCCATTCGCAATGGCAGCCATAGCGAACTCTCGCACACCATAGTCAATGTAATTACCAATACTATCTTTCGTGTTAACCTTCGCGTTATCTGGATATTTTGTCAAGACAGAGCCTGTTAGATCAGCACAGCCACCAAGAAATACATCTGGCAACTGATTAAGCACTTGATAAGAAGATGCTCGAGTAGCCAAATCTTGGCCTTGTGCAACAGCCCATTTGAACAATGCCTCCCAGTCAATTACAGGCCTAACCTTGGCACCTACGACATCACTAGATAAGCGCTCTTTAGGATGCGAGCGCCATGCTTTAAGCACATCATCTTTTATCTCGAAAGGCTCTCCTATCATCTGCATCGCTTGCTTGGTTGCAATAGCCCTATCTTTTCCAAGTGGCTGACCATGGGCAATAGCCTTCCCTTCCCAATCAGGAACATATTTCCCAATTTTTGTTTTAAATATAATAATAGTGGGCTTAACCTTAGAGGTGTTTTTTGCATACATTAATGCGTCTTTAATGGCATCAGGGTCATGACCATCAATGTCTGAAATCACATGCCACCCCTGACTATTAAAACGCCCAGGTATATCTTCACGAAACCAGCCAGTCGTTTGGCCGTCGATTGAAATATCATTAGCATCGTAAAGCAATATCAGGTTTTGTAGCCCTAACGTGCCCGCGAGACTACATGCCTCATAGCTAACGCCCTCCATAAGGCAACCATCTCCGGCAAAACAATATACCCAATAATCTTTTTGATCTAAGTTACTTTTAAGACGTCTTGTCAAAGCTATTCCTACTGCATTTGCAACCCCTTGGCCAAGAGGCCCCGTTGCTACTTCAATGCCCGCTTTAGCATCTCTTTCAGGGTGGCCCGGTGTCTTTGAGCCTACCTGCCTAAATGATTTTAAATCTGATTTATGAATTGGATATCCAGCTAAATATAAAACTGCGTACAACATTGCACATGCGTGACCGTTAGATAAAATGACTCTATCACGATCCTCAGACAAAGGAACATCTGGATTGTACCTTAATACCTCTTTCCATAACACAGCAGCTATATCAGCCATCCCTAATGGCGCACCAGGGTGTCCAGATGATGCAGCTTCGACCATGTCTATTGCGATATATCTTACAGCGTTAGCTAAATCGACTAACCTTATTTTTTCATTCATAAATGCAATACTACCGCACCAGAACAGGCAAGGCAAGGCCTCGAAATATTGACAATTTTTACCAAACAAGCTATCATAAAACTTATCAGCAATGTATCAACACGGATTAAACTATGTCTCAAGAAAGCAAGGGAAGATTTCCTACAAGCAAAAAAAAATACTCCTTAGCAGAAACCAATGGCTACATCCCTTATCTTGAAAAGTCTTTTCTAAGGTTAAGACAGTTAAATGAATGTGTTAGTAACATATTAAGTGATCTTGGCATTGACACTGACGACCTTGGCGAACTTGACTTGCTTAAAAACACTGACGATAACAATGAATCCACCTACATAATGCTAACAGATTTAAAACTATACTTATCAGCTATACAGAAAACTGTTCGTGAACTTTCAGAAACAGGATGCTTGATTGACAATCTTGACCAAGGCAAAGTAGCTTGGCCGGCAGAAAAATCTTCAGAAATTTTTTGGTCTTTTGGTGACAAACAGTGTCAGTTGATTGCAAATCAAACTGAGTTAGAAAATAAGATCTATTTAGTCCCTAATCAAGTTGATAATGGTACCTCAGCTACCCCAATACTAAATGAAGATTGAAGCTGATCTTCCTCACCATCTTTATCTTCGATTTTTATACAACCAAACATAGACATAGGTTTAATCTTTGAAGTCATACGAATATTATCTCCTGAAGACTTCATATAATCTGAAATAATATCTCTCACCCCATTATTGTATTCACAACTATATAGACTTTTACCAGTAAAATCAGACGGGTCAATTAATTTTTCAAGGTCGGCAAAACATGTCACACCTTTCTTTTCCATTAACCTGACATCCTCAACATGTATATCAGGAATTCTTTTTAACTCATAATGCGTTGGGAAAGATTCATCATGCTTTGAAAAATCTTCTAGCTGGGCTTTAACTTTTTTGATCGCCTGCATGTTAGATAGGAATTTAGCAACATCGTCAACTGCAAAGCCATCTAATGGGTCTTTTGCTTTAAACGAAAGATCATCCTGATTCCCTTCAAAGATAAAGTCAGATAAAGCCACAAGCCTTTTTTGTGAAAAATTAGGATGTTCTTTGTGTAAAAATGAAACCAGTAACTGCCTCATTTGTTTATTTTCCTTGATATCAGATAGATCCTCTTCTTTTATGTGATCAAAAAGCTTCTGTGCATTTTCTAATGCTGCGCTTGATAACGCTACATTAGATCTCATATCAATTTGTTTTAAAAATAGTTTTTTTGACAAAATGGATGGTTGCTCTGAAAAGACAGAAATCACTCGATTAGCAATAGATGTTTGTGACGAAACCTCAATCTTCATACTTTTTTCAAACTCTGCGAGCTTCACTAAGTCAATTTGGTTGATACGTTTAGAAAATTGTCCATCATAGCTATGCAAAGACTCTGTGTCATTTAGCAATTCAAAATTCTCGAGCATTTTAATTATTATGATTGACTCTTCGTTGTCATATTTTACCCAAATAGATTTTACTTGCTCAATTGACTCCATTAAACCAAGTCGATCATAAATAGAATATGGTTTTAAAGCCATTTCCCTATTATGCATAACGCAGACCTTCATAAAAATACTGGCCGCAAACGTTGCAGCAAGCACACCTATAGCGACAGACGACCATGATAACACAATAGAAACAACCAACATGACAAGAGAAATAAGCATGGATATATCAGCTACTTCTTTAGGCATATGATAATTTAAATTATTGTTAAACAACTTGGCTGCTCCATGGTGCGCTAATAATTGAGTACTTAATGACATATCTATGATTTCTTTATTTTTATCAATAGAAAGCTCATATCCCCAAGAAGGCGCGAACTGATAAATTAACTGATCAAGCAGCTTACGGTTATCATTTTTTGGTAAAAGATAACTTAAAGTTGTAAAGAACATTTCGGAAGAACCATTGATGCAGAAGTTTTTCACAGAATCCAGCATTGCTTTTTCCTGTGTTGCAGCAACCAATGCCGTCTCTGTACTCATCCTAGAAGGATCATGTGCTTTTTTGGCTTGGCTTAGATTTGCATCAGCTTTTTCAAGCGAGTAATCCAAGTAAACAATTTCCAGATGGCGCATCATATGTCTAACATTTTTATATAAATGTTTTTTTATTAAATCATCATAGATATCAGGATAATGTTGACTTAAGAAAAATAAAGTTTTTTCTGAAACTGCAATGTCTTCTTCACTATTTAAATCAACATCTACAAAACCATCTGTGTTTGTATATAGTGCATTATATAAAGATGCTAGCTTTTCTTTACCCAAACTGTTCCTGACTTCATTGGCTTCACGAGAATTCTGTCCAAGCGTTTTTACTAAATGAATGACTGCATCATCATCTATCGCATCAAGAAGATCTGTAAGAGGCAATCTAAACAAGCCATCTTTTGCAGTTCTTAAAAAGATTTCCTGATCTTCAATAGAGTTTTCTCGCAGAACTTTAACTGCATCAATGAACACAAAAAACTCATCGCGCAAGTCTGTTTCGCTGACATTACCGCTATACTTATCAATGCCGTGATAACTTTTTTTCATTTGAGAAAATTGAGTAAATAATCTTTGCTGAAAAAAACCGCCTTGATCATAACCTTCCTTTCCTAGTTGAGATAATATTTCATCTTTTTCATTAAGCCCAACTGATTTAATTTTTTCGACTAATTTTAAAATTGAAATAACACTTGATAGATTTGGCTCATTGATAAGATCAACCTCTTTCAGTGAAGACATTAACCTAATCATCATTGCCCTATCTGCATCGGGAGCAACGCCTGAAATCGATATAGCCTCAGCTAAATTGATATTTTCAACACTACGCTCCTTACTTACCGCATCAAATGCAAGAAAGATGAGCCTTAATTCGTTCGCCAAATCAGATGCTACTCTATTTTTTGACTTAGCATCATCCACTATCTTTTGTTGCTTTTCAATCGACTTCATTAAAGCTTTTTCTTTTAAAACCAACGCATCTCTTAAGGTTTTTGGCGAGAATTTTTTTGTTTCATCAGCAGATAACAAGTCTAATAAATGTTTCTCTTTAAGGTGAGGGAGCATTGCATTAAAAAATACTTGATATGATGGCAGGTCTTCAATGGCCTCATCTGAAAAATCAGACTCATACCCAACTTCTTTTAGCAATCGTTCGCACTCTGACATGTTTTTAACAGCATCTGAAACAGTGCTTTTTGCATGATCATGAAATATTTTTTTGACTGCTGGCAAAAGTCCAAGATCAAGAATAGAGTCATATGACTTGGTCTCTAATAATTTAACTAGATTCAACCTTAAGGAAAAACCCATCTCCTCTGCCAGCTTACCTACAAGCATGATGACATCTTTTCCTAATTCATTAGATCGCTTAAAATCAGATGAGTGATTTTCTGCAACAATGGTTCTTGATAAGGGGAATATCCTAGCGGGCTTTGGGCTCTTGAAGCTAAACTGTTCAATCTGCTTTGCTTCTTCAATTAACAAACCATACCTGTCTGAGTGGTTTTTAATGTTTTTTTCAACATATGTTAACTGAGCAAGGCCCCCTTGCTCGTGAGAACTACTTTCTATCCAATTTAAAGTATTATCAACCGCTGCTGCAAGTGTTTCGCTTTCCTGAGATTGTATTTCAAACAATGCAAAGATATCAATATAACGACCACCATCATTAGAAATTTGCGACCCTCTCAACAATGCTTGCCAGCCTTTATAATTGATATTGTTGTTTTTAATAAAACCACTTAGGTTGCTTATTAACTTATCTGAAAACTGATAAATAGGCTTATTAAATATTCTTTCGTTTAATTTAATAAACTGAGTAACTAATGCATCCTGGTGAGAAGTGTATTTGCTCTTATGTGAAAACTTATATGCTAGTAATGCATATCTTGATAAAAACATTTTTGAATTGTCTGTTAAGCTTTGTGAAGCTTTATAACACCGTTCCATAATGTTTTTAACATTTTTTATCTTTAGCTCATTACTTGTCTCTTCACTCTTCTGGTCAATATAAATTTGATCAAGAAAATCATTGAGCCGAGAGCTCAGCTCATGTTTGTTTTGCATGCCAAATGAATTAACTATTTCCATCATTTGAGATTTATTTGCAAGATTATCAAACCCACCAATCAAGTCCAACTTTTGCCTAGTTTTACTGTGTTTCGCCTCAGACACTCCATCCGCTTGGAAAAAATTCATGAACTTACTGTCAACACATTCAAAATCAGAAGCATATAGAGCTAAAAACATATCTAATTGTTTTTTATCTTTTACAAAATCTGTCGTTTTATTGTTTAATCTATGGAGGCGTTTTAATGACCACTTAGCAATAAAATCGTATGGGTTTACTTGGCCTGTTCTATTTAAAAAGATAATTGTTTTTTCAACTTGAACACCAAGGTCTTCAATTTCTTCTTTACTCAGCTGATCACACTTCAATACTTCAGCCAAGGAGGCAAATTTAAAAACCAAATCTGCAGTACATGCTTTAAACCTTTTTTCGACTTTTTCAAACCTTATTGACTTATAACTCTGCTCAGGAAAACCACTAAGTTCTGGCGTAAAACTACACATTTTTTGTGCATAAAAATGATAAAAGTGTGTCATTTCTTTTCTTTTGACAAGCTTTGATAAAATAAAATCTGATGTTTCTCGGCTTCTTTTAAATTTAGTGCCCTCATTAAAAAATGACAACACTTCATCAAACATAGAAGTTTGAGAGGAGTCTTTTTTTATAGCACTAGGCCATAGCATAGATTTAACTAATTCTGGATGTAAGTTTGTATCATTTTGAGGCGATAATTTTTTAGGGTATGCATTAGCTAAATACATTTCTATCTTTGATAGATTAGAGGTTTCTAAAGCATCCATTAACAACGGGGTTAACTCGTTGAAATTTTCAACATGTAAATCAATTAACTTAAACCCAAAAGCCCCTTCAAGCAATGCAAGTAACTGGTGCTCTATATTGGAAGAATCACTTTGATAAACACCATGAGCACTTATATCAAGTAGCATTTTCAAACGAGGATCAACCTTTGTAACATCAATATCTGTCACATCATAATTATCATAGTCATATTCATACTCTTCATCTGAATCACTAATTAAATGGTAATCTTCACTTGCATCAAGTCGAGCATGGCCCGCATCTTTCAGGTCACTACTTATTTTATTTGTTACAACTGACCGATCATCTTCAATAGATTGTTCTAAAGCATCTATTTTTTCATCTAGTTCATCAAGTAATGACTTAACCTTCAAACCTTTTGATAGCTTTTGTGCAAAGGTTTTTGATAAATCCTCTTTATCCTTCATTATTTTTTGTTCTGCTCTAAATGCTTTTGTCTCATTTAAAGCATGACTAAGTGATGCTTTGAATGTTAATAAGTGATCTAATTCATCAATTAACAAGTCTAATGATTCCGTGCTTGAATTTAAGGTTAGAAACGAATCACCCCACTCATCAAACCCTACTAATTTTAAATTTGCATTAATATTATTAGGATTTTTTATACAAAAATTTGCTTTATTAATAATAAAAGAAATTGTTTTTAATCGCCCAATACCCTTATATCTTTCATTGATATTATCATATGC
>JAURNZ010000011.1 GCA_030829925.1 Gammaproteobacteria bacterium
ATTGACAAAGCATTAAAAAAAGTTGAGCGTCAACATCATAAGGCTATAGATAAAATTTTAAATAAAATCCGTAGTAAATTAAGGGATGCAAAGCTAAAAGTTATTGCATTGGAGTCAAGAAAAAAGAATATATATAGCATCTATAGAAAAATGAAGCGTAAAGGCGTGACATTTGCGCAGCTAACAGATGTTTATGGTGCAAGAATTGTCGTTGCCGACGGGATTGATTGCTATCAAGTGCTAGGTCTGATTCACCAACTGTATGTCCCTGTTTCAGAAAAATTTAAAGACTATATAGCAGTCCCGAAATCTAACGGTTATCAATCAATTCATACAGTGTTGCTTGGGCCTTCTGGTGTGCCGATTGAGATTCAGATTAGAACTCAAAGCATGGATGATACAGCTTCTGATGGGATTGCATCACATTGGATTTACAAAACAGATAATTTAGACGAAAGAGAGCACAAGTGGTTAGCTAGCTTGATAGATATTCAATCTGTTACTCAAAATCCAGAAGAGTTTATCGAGCGTGTTAAATTAGATTTATTCAGTGACGAAGTTTATGCATTTACGCCTGCAGGTGAGATTATAGAATTACCAAGCAACGCAACGGCTATGGATTTTGCATATGCAGTTCATACTGAGATTGGTAATCATTGTGTTGCAGCAAAAGTAGACCGCCAGTTAGCGCCATTGTCTGCAGTCTTATCGAATGGCCAGACAGTTGAAATTATTACTTCTAAGCACGCTCAGCCATCTGCTGTATGGCTTGATGTTGTGGTTACAGTTAAGGCAAAAAACTGTATCAATAACTTTCTTAAAAGCCAGCATAAGAATGAATCCATTCAGCTTGGTAAGCAATTATTTAAGCATGCGCTTAATCAATATGATGCTAACCTGGATGACATTGTGGGTCATGTGATTAATGCGTATCTTGAAAAAAACCGATATAAAAAGATTGATGAGTTATATGCCAATATTGGGATGGGTCTTATATCTGCTGGAAATGAAGCTAAAAGTTTATTATCTCATATGGAAGTTGCTAATGAGTTAAATAAAAACATGATGTCTCAACGAGCTGTAAAGGATGCGTCTTCAATGTCAATTTCCGGTTGTGAAGGGCGTATTGTTAAATTTGCGAGTTGTTGTTTGCCCATTCCAGGTGACCCTATTATGGGTGTGATTACTTTATCTCAAGGCCTAGTGATTCATAATGAAAACTGTGCTCGATTATTGAAATTTAGAGAAAATGATGACAAATGTATCCATATTCATTGGGCGCCTGAGGTTCAGGGCCAATTTAAGGCTAGATTAAATATTAAGGTAAAAGACAAGCAGGGTATGATTGCTGATATGACGGCTGTTTTATCAAGTTTGAGAATTAATATTGCTGATTTGAAAATCAGTTTTTTATCTTCTCCTTATGTAGATTTAATTTTAGAAATTGAGGTTTCGGATAGAAAAGAGCTTGCATTAGTCATCAGACATTTAAGAAAATTAACAAATATTTTAAAAATAAATCGTCATGAGGGTAGAGAAGCATGATGTATATAGATGGCAAAGCATGTGCATTTGCTCTATTGGGCCAGTTGAAGCCACTGGTCAGTCGTTTTGAAGCAAGTTATAGTCGCAAGCCAACCTTAAGAATAATTCGCATTAATGATGATTATGCTTCGAAAGTATATACAGAAAAAAAAATCAAAGTTGCGCACTCAATTGGGGTCGATGCTGAGATAATTATTTTGCCAGATAATATAAGTTGTCGCGATGCTATTGGGGTTGTCAAACAATATGATAATGACCCATTGGTTGATGGGATTATCATCCAACTTCCATTGCCTAAGCAAATATCAAAAGATCTTTTATTAAATGAAATTTCACCACATAAAGATGTTGATGGTATTTCTGCTTATAGTTTAGGCGCGCTTGTTAATGGCTCTTCAGCATTTGTGCCATGTACACCACAAGGCATTATAAGGTTGACACATTATATACAATTAGATGTAAGAGGTTTGGATGTCGTGATCCTTGGTCAATCCATCATTGTTGGTAGACCAGTGGCGCTGGCTTTTCTCAATCGAGGCGCTACAGTGACTGTATGTCATAGTGCAACAAAAGATTTAGAGTCTAAAATTAAATCAGCAGATGTGCTGATTTCTGCTATGGGCGCCCCAGGTGTGGTTGATCCTAGCTGGATAAAGCCTGGTGCTACTGTATTTGATGTCTCAATCAACCGTCATGTATCAGGAAAAATGACTGGTGATATTGCTCTTGATGAATGTAACCATGTTGGTAAGATTACGCCCGTGCCTGGTGGTGTGGGACCTATGACAGTTGCATGTCTGCAGTTTAATACTTGTCTTGCGGCGATGAGGAAAGAAAATGATGAAGGTTTGTTAGCAGCGCTTGCTTTAATTTAAATTTGTATTAGTCATAGAGTAAATCATCAAGCGAAATAGAAAGGCCGTCACCCATTTTGCTCATTTCAATGATTTGGTCTTTAATAAATAACATTGCAGCCAAAGATAGTTGATCGTTTTCAAAACTAACGCTTTTACCTAGCGTGCTTTCCTTTTCTTCAGAAAAGGTTGCGCCTAAGTCTACGCCTGCGCAGAGTAAAGCCATTTGGTTTGCTTTTTTAACAATGCCAGGAAGCAAGCCTATTTCAGAGAAAACTTCTTCGTGCGTTATATTAGAGCCCTTTAGTTTAAATCGCCAATCCATGTGTTTTGCTAAAGCGATGCACTGTTCTGTGAATTGTTTCATTATGCCCACCATGATACGGCGCTTTTTCGAGGGCCGGAAATAAGGTTTCTAATTAGTCTGCCAAATACCTGTAGGGTGAAGCCATAGTAGCTTAAAATGGTTAAGAAAATAATAACTGTGAAAGCCAATGCAAGTGTCCAAAATTGAATATTATATAAAGCTAACAAAACTGGAAATATAGTATATGCTTCAAAGATCCAGAATTTAGCTGGTCTTGAAGAATCTCGCCATGAGGCGTCAGGAGGAGGTAAGCTAGCCATAAAATTTTTCCTATCTATATTTTATATTAGCTAAGAAATCGTATATTGTAAATGATATGTATGAGCAGAACATAGTTAAAAAAAGGTATATTGAATATGATTAATAAAGATTTTCATCCATTGGTAGCCGCTCCAATATGGCGTGAACAGAAAATGTATTACGCGAATTCGGGTGAAAGTGCATGGAATTATGTACCATTTTTGTATACGTCTAATAAGTTTATGGCCAACTGGGTTGCTGACATGATTTTTAATCTATCAAGGCTCCATCCAGGACAAAAAATTCAAGTGATTGAGCTTGGCTCAGGGCATGGGATGTTTGGTTATTTTTTATATCAGCGACTTAAATCATTGCAGGTTGATTTTGTCTTGACCATATCGGATTTTATTGTTTCCAACCTGGATTACCTTAAATCATTGCCTCAGTGGCAAGGTCTGGATGTCAATTGGTTGCCTTTAGATGATGTGAATGAGCTGAAAAATGCTTATGAATTTGATGGCGTAAATTTTGTTATTGCAAATTATTTTTTTGATTCCTTGCCTAATGATGGTTTTGAATTTGTTGACGGTCAATGGCAAAGAGCCTATCTTGCAACGGATAAGAAAAAAAACAAAGTGGATGGCTTTGTGGATATTAAACTTAGTTTTGAGTCTAGGCCTTGTGACCTTACTGATCAAGAGTTGGCAATGCTCAAGCCTTATGAAGGTGTTACTGATCATGTATTGGTGCCTTTGGCAGTCAAACAGCTGTTAGCTCAGTTTTACCAGTCAAATCAAGCTTCTTATTTTTTCGTGAATGACAAAGGCTTTGTGGAAAAAAATAAAATTAATTATGCAGATGATTACGCATACCGTTGTGATGGTGCAATGGCAACAATGGTAAACTTTGATATGATTAAGCGATGGGTAACATCTGATATGAACGGCTTTTTTGTAGTGAACGAGAATGATCATGATGATTCGCATTTTGTAGTATTCGGAATTAATACTGAACATAATCAACAGAAACAAATGGTTGAAATGGCATTGTCTGGACCATCATGGAATATGGTGTTTAAATTATTTATGGTATACGAAAATCAGCCAGAAATGTCTTTTGAAGATGCTTGCTTTTATGTGCAATGTTCTGAATATGATGAGGCTATGATGTCGAGAATTTCAGGTTTTTTCATGAATCAGATTAAATTACATGGTGAGCTTATTCATGAGCTGAGACCAATTTTATTAAGAGTGATTGAAACATTTTATTGGCATCCTGCGAGACTAATGTATTTTTATGCTGTTTTAGATTTGCTTGTTTTATGTGGCGAACTTGAAACGTCAAAAGACCTCATAGAAAAATATAGACATTTGGTTCCTTCTCAGTACGATGTGTTAATTAGAGAGGGTGTTATTTTATACAAACAAAGAGCACCAGTTCAAGCCAAAGAAGTTTTTGAAAAAGCATTGAAAATAAACCCAAAATGCACTGAATCTAAGAAATATCTAGAGCTGATTTAGTTATAAAAGCATGAATATGTGCTTGACACGTTGGCGCCTTCTTGGTTCAATAATGATTATATAAGGAAGGTGCATTCAGATGAAAGGTTGGATACTCTGTACAGTTTTGTTTCTTTCAGGGTGTGGTGTTTTGCCTAAAGAGACAAAAACATCCTACACCATTGATGATTTAAAACAACCCGTTTCACAAAGCGTTTCACAAGCAAGTAACGATAGAAGTGAAATGGAATACCGCAATCTCATAAGTCAGACAGCAATGTCATCATCTGATGCCATTCAAACATTAGCAGAGGTCGAGAGAGCTTCCAAGCCAGCATTACGTCGCAAGCCTGCACCAAATCCAGTTAAGGTTGGTATGGATCAAATGGTTTCTGTGGATTGGGTTGGCCCTGTAGAGCCAGTTTTAAACTCTCTAGCAAAGAAAAGTCATTATCGTGTAAATACACTTGGCCAGATTCCCGTTGTGCCTGTTTTAGTAAATGTCAATAGACAAAACGCTTATTTGGCTGATATTGTTCAAGACATTACTTTTCAAATACAAAATCATGCTGAGTTAACGCTTAATCCGGCAGAGAAACTTATTGAATTAAGGTATTTATGATGCGTAAGTGGCTTGTATCGGCATTAGTCATAGTTTTTTTGGCAGGTTGTTCATCGAGCCCAGATCCAGATGCTCAGCAAGGGGTTGTCAGGAAAAGAACCATGGAAGAAGCTGGCTTATCGTATGGTGCGCAAAGTGCGCTTGCTTTCTATGGAGCAAGATTTAACCAAGTTGTTGCTGATTCTGCTCCACAAATGGATCAAATTTATAATTTTAACAGGTTCATATTATCACATAATGTTTTTCCACCTGTAATTCGTCAAACCAGGAAAGAAATGGCTGCAGACGGTTTTGAGTCATTACGTCTAGCAGATAGAACAATTCAAATTCTTAAGCCTGCACATTTCGTAACGACACCTCCATCATGGCGTGACTATATTATGGTTAATATACAGCGTCCGGATTTACCTGATGAACACTTATGGCCTACAACCGATGAAGAGTATGGTCAGTGGGTAAAAGCTGTCAAGAAAGGGTGGTATCAAGGAAAACAGCAAATGACTGATATTGCTACTCAGAATCTAAGTTTATTGCAGCAAGATTATACAGGTATTATTTTATATCATGAATTACTTGCTCAAAATATGGTTTCAGAACCTATGGTTGGCAAGGATACTCTTGGCGTGACTGGAGACAAGTCAAAACTTAGATTAAATGATCAAGTCCTTAGGATTACAGCGCGCTCTGATTTAAATACATCAACAGGTAAATGGAAGCCAGTTGTAGTTAAAGGTAAAGATACCCCAACCAGATTTGCAGCTGTTAAATCCACAGGTAAGTAACTGTGAGTGAAGACCGAGCGTTTATCATTCCTAATGAACCTGTTCGAGTTCAAACCAAAGAAGACATAGATCTTATCTTAGCCCATTGCTGCGACTTAAATGCATCTGATATTACTATTCAAACAGGTGAAGTCATTTATGCTGAAATTTATGGTAAGCTTCAGCGTATTACAAATCGTGTTTTATCTAATAATGAAGTAGGCCAGTTATTAAATTCGATTTATGGGCCTAATGGTACAACACAATTGCTTACAGGCATCGACATTGATACACAGTATGAGTTTAGGCCCAATCGTTATATGCGATTTAGATTTAGAGTTAATGGTACTGCTTGTTTGATAAATGGCCATGATGGCATTCAAATCACATTAAGAAGTATCCCAACTGATCCGCCTGAATTAAAAACGCTAGATTTACCAGAAAATATTATTCAGTCGATTAAGCCTCAAGATGGTGTTGTATATGTAACAGGAACAACTGGTTCAGGTAAAAGCACATTGCTTGCATCGATTATTCGCGACATTGTTGAGGATCCTGAATCAAATAGAAAGGTGCTTACATATGAAGCGCCAATTGAGTTTGTATTTGATAATGTGAATAAGCCTACTTCAATTGTGAGTCAATCAGAGGTGCCTAAGCATATTCCTTCTTTTGCAGCAGGTGTTCGTAACGCATTGAGAAGAAAGCCAAGGCTCATATTGGTTGGGGAGAGTAGGGATTCAGAAACCATTAATGCTGTTTTAGAAGCAGCATTAACTGGTCATCCAGTATATACAACCGTGCATAGTAATGGTGTTGGTGAAACAGTTCGTCGATTAGTAAGTAGCTTTGAACAACAAGAACGCTATGCAAAAAGTATTGATATTATTGAGACAACACGTTTGATTGTTTGGCAGATGCTTGTTCCTGCAACCAATGGTCAAAGGGTTGCTTTAAGAGAGTATCTCGCATTGGACCAAGACATAAGAGATCACTTGCTTTCAAGTGATGTTGACCGTGTAGCAGATGTTGCAAGACAAATTGTAACTGATAGAAATCAAACCATTGTAGATGATGCTAAGCGACGTTATGATGAAGGCTTGATCTCTGAGCGTACATTGGGTTTATTAGAAAAAGGTTTTAGCACATAGGCTGAAAGGAAAATGACATGAAATATATATGCCTTTTAATGTTAACAATATCACAAATTTTCGCAGAAGATATTTCTGATAAAGAAGCTCAATATGGTATGGTGGTTGAGTTTACGCAGCAGATAGCTGATGAAGTAAAAATAAAGCTAGAAAAAAAAGAATTAAATGAAAATGAAATCTACACAATGTTGTCCAGTTTGGTTGCATTTGATACTCGCGTATGGAGTGCTGCATTAGCGTTTACACCAAGCTTCATTGATGACCTTGACGCATCTGATTGGTCTGGTTTTGATCAGCCATGGCATTATTATCAATTAAGTAATGGTAAAAAACTTTATGCGCCATACGTCTGGCGAGCAAGTAATAATATTTTACATGCAGAAAATATTGCAAACCCCAAATCAAAATTTGGTTATGATTATACCAGTGGGCAATGGGCATGGTGGTCTCAAGCCATTGATTCAGGTGCACCTATGTGGATGAAGCCAGTTTATTCTAATTTAACAGGTGATCGTATGGTTACCTATAGTTTGCCTATCAGTCGCGAAGCGGTTTTAATCTTCAACGTATATTACGGAGTTTAAAGCTTGCCTATAGATTTTACATGATGCCATGGGCATAATGTATTATGATGAGTAGGTTATCAAGAATTTTATTAATCTTTTTGGTTGGTTTTGCTAGCGCGCAGACCTCAAATCCAATGGATTATCTCATTCCGCCATACACAGATATTTCTATTCAATACCTCACTGAAATGTTTGGGGGAGTTAGCAGTGTCTTAATGGGACCGCCAACCATTGCAGGTACATTATTTGAAATTTTTAATTGGGGTATTTTGGTTATTGCCATGTATCTCTTGGCCTATACATTAACCTTTAACTTGGTGAATGAGATTGGAAGTGGTCAGCCAATTGCTCACCAGTATGATGTTTGGACAGTCTCAAGAGTTATTGTTGGTAACGCTTTATTGTTGCCAAGTTATAGTGGTTACTCGCTTATTCAGGTAATGGTTATGCAGGTGGCCGTTTATGGCGTAGGTTTAGCGGATTCAGTATGGGTAACTGCGATCAATAATATAAGTTTATTTGGTTCTCCAAGTGCACCTCCATTAACCCAAGATGAAACAAGTTTTGTGAATGATATTTTAGGCAATGGTTCACAATCAGCAACTAATTTAAGTTCAGTAGGCACTCCAGCAACAGTTGATATACTTTGGGAAATGACAGTTTGTGCAGAAACTCAATATCAGTATGCGAAACTATCTGATCCCCAAGTGAATAGGCAAGATTATCTATGGCGAATCAATGATAATAAAGCCACGGTAGGTGTAAGTGTTAGTGGGAAAGGGTGTGGATCAGTTAGTCTTGCAAACGCTTCTTTGAGTCAAAATCAAACATATGCTGCTCA
>JAURNZ010000012.1 GCA_030829925.1 Gammaproteobacteria bacterium
GAGCTGAGCGACTATAGTGCCCAAAACTATTTGCATGCAATGAAAAACCACCGGTAGACACTGTTGCAAAAGCTTCGCACATGGATTGAAACCATGTTAGGCCAGAGATTTTAAAGAAAATCATACAAGCAATATTTAACAATATATAGATTTTACAAAGCATCATCGCCGTTTGACTTAGTCGCGGCATAAGCTTCTGTTCTTTAGCAGGGCCTGGCATTTCAGTATGATATAAGTGCATGCCACCTATTCTCATCATAGGCATTAGTGCAGATGCAATCACGACAATACCTATGCCACCAATAAACTGTAAAAACTGATGGTAGAATTGAATAGAGATTGGGTATTTAGTCAAATCATGCATGACTGTTGCTCCTGTCGTTGTGACACCCGAGACAGTTTCAAACAATGCATCTACCATATTTGTTACATGGTGACCCAAAAGAAATGGCAGTGATGCAAAGAAGCTTGTTGACATCCAAACTAATACAACGATTAAAAAACCATCTGCACGGCTAAATTCTTTGTCATTTTTAGGAAACAATGCCCATAAAATGACACCTGTTAAAAAGGTTATTAAAAATGACTTACCAAATACGTTAAACATGCCATCATTTTCAATTAAAGCCATTGCCATGGACGGAAAAAAAATCAAACTAAAAAACACAAGCATATTGCCAATGGCTTTTAATACCATTAAACCTTTCATAAATTAATTCCTTTTGTTATAAAATATGCTGGTGTTTCATAAGGGTGTGCTTCTTTAAGTGCTTTTATTACTGCCTTCAGAGTCTCTTCTAAACATACGATTTCAATTTTATACTCTTCAACCAATTCAACAACATCATGATTTCCAATGAATGGTTGACTACCTTTCTGAGGCTCAAACTGGCCTTTCCCAATTACTTGCCAACAACACTTTTGATATCCACCAACTTCACCAGCGCCTGCTGTAAATATTGCTTCTTTGACAATATCTACATGTGTTATTGGGATATAGCACTCAATTTTATACATAATTAAACATTGTCTTTAATTCTTTGCTCACTTGCTCAATTGCCATTTGATGCTCTCCCTCTATAAGAAACCTGATAACCGGTTCAGTACCTGATGGACGTACAAGAAGCTTCCCGAAAGGCCCCAGTTCTGATCGTATTTCATTGAACGCATCTTCATAGATTGCTAAATCTAATTGATCGCATCTAGGGATATTAAATGCATAACTTGGATTTTTTTCGAAATCACCAATCAATTCATCAAGCGATTGATCTTCGTTCAACATGATATTCAAAACCGTCAAAGCACTGATAATTGCATCACTACATGTGTTTTTATCTAACTGAATCAAGTGGCCCGAAGACTCTCCTCCAATTAGCCAATTTAACTCTATCAAGGATTCAATAACCTTGTGATCACCTACATCTGTCTGTTTATAAGCAATCCCACTTGAGGCAAATGCTTTTTTAAGTCCATTATTACTAGCAATCGTACCAACCACACCCATGTTTTTTTGGCATAAAAATCGGCCTAAAATATACAGAATGTCATCGCCATTACAAATTCGACCTGATTTACTCACCATGGTCAATCGATCACCATCTCCATCAAATGCAATCCCAATGTCTGCTTTTTTTTCTAGAACAACTTTTTTTAAAAGTTCAGGGTATAATGAACCACATGCTCTATTGATATTGGTACCATCAGGTTTAGCATGAATGGTTTCAACAGTTGCCCCTAACTCGATAAAAACTTCAGGTCCAACCTTATAGTTTGCACCATTGGCACAATCTAGAATAATCTTGATACCATTTAAAGATAATCGAGAAGAGAATTTACTTTTACAAAATTCAACATAACGTTCTGAGGCGGTGTGTATCTGGTGTGCTCTTCCTAAGCTTTCTGAGGGCACCATTTTAATTGAAGATGACATATAATTAAGAAGTTTTTGTTGTTGAGCTGACGAAAATTTATACCCGTTAGCATTAAAAATTTTAATGCCATTATCAGAATACACGTTATGTGATGCACTGATCACAACACTGGCTTTTGAACGAAATGCTTTTGTCAAATAAGCAATCCCAGGTGTTGGAATTGGTCCTAGTAAAACCGCATCACATCCTGCAGCAATGATGCCAGCTTCAAGCAATGATTCAATCATATAACCAGAGATACGTGTGTCTTTACCAATGATAATCTTTGAGGGGCCATGATTTTCATAAACCATTCGACCTAATGCCCAACCTAAATGAAGAATAGTCTGGCAATCAATTGGTGATTCACCAACCCTTCCTCGAATACCATCTGTTCCAAATTTTAAAACACTCATCTTCTTTCACCTATTTAATATTGCATTAGCCATATTGACCGCTTCTCTTGTCTCACCAACATCATGTGTGCGAATGTAAGCAGCACCTTGCTGACAAGCCCACCCAGCAGCAATTAACGAACCAATTAACCTATCATCTGGGGTATCCGTTTGTAGTAAGCTACCAATAAATCTCTTGCGTGACACGCCAACATAAATAGGCAAGTCTAATGATTCAAATGCTTTCAATTCTTTTAACAGTTTGAAATTTTCTTCAGCTTTTTTTGAAAAACCAAAGCCAGGGTCTAATATCAACCTTGAGCGTTCGATGCCTGCTTTGGTACACACATCTATTCGTGATGAAAAAAAATCATAAACTGTTTGAGTCACATTCTGATACACAGGTTTTTCATGCATCGAATGAATAGATTCATGTAAGTGCATGAGGCATATATCGACATCATTGTTTTTTACAGCTTCTATTGCACCAGGGGCTCTCAATGCAAAGATATCGTTAATCATATTAACCCCTTCATTGATGGCATAACTCATAACTTCAGGTTTATACGTATCAATTGATAAGGGCAAATTTGTCATAGACCTGATGACAGGTAAAATCTTTGATAAACGATTAAGCTCATCCTGAATAGATACTTTTTCTGAGCCCGGGCGAGTTGATTCACAGCCGATATCTATCATATCCGCGCCTGCTGAAATCATTTTTTCTACCAGGTTTTGTGCTGAAGTAATTGAATTGTGTCTACCCCCATCATAAAAAGAATCGGGGGTCACATTCAATATACCTACGACCTTGACCATGGACCAACACTCTACTTATCTTTTTTTACCACATTTTTTTTAGTAGTCGTACGTTTTGTTGCTGTTTTGGCCTTCGGTTTTTTATCAACGCTTGTTGGCATTTCCCCATCCATAACAGACTGTATTTGTTTTGTATCCAGTGTTTCAAGCTTCACCAATGCTTCTGCCATTAAATGTAGCGTTTCAATATTATCTGTTAAGATTTTTTTGGCACGCTGATAGTTTTCACTAACAACTCTTTTAACTTCTGAGTCTATGTGTTTTACAGTCTCATCCGAAATATCTCGCTTGTTCTGCATTGACTTACCTAGAAAAACTTCTTGATCTCCAGAACCATAATTGATTGGGCCCATTTTTTCACTAAGCCCCCACTTTTCAACAAGGTTTCTAGCTAACTCAGATGCTTTTTCGATGTCATTAGAAGCACCTGTTGTGACACTTTGCTCACCAAAAATAAGTTCTTCAGCCAATCGACCTCCATACAGTGATGAGATTTGACTTTCAATTTGTGCTTTTGACATACTGAAACGATCTTTCTCTGGCAAGAAGTAAGTCACACCCAATGCCATCCCTCGTGGGATGATTGTAACCTTGTACACTGGATCATGGTTTCCAACCAACAAACCTACAATGGCATGACCAGCCTCATGATATGCAGTAAGTTTTTTATCATAATCTGACATAACCATATGTCGTTCTGCACCAAGTGTAAGCTTATCTTTCGCAGCTTCAAACTCTTGCATGGTGACTGTTTTCATATTTCTTCTTGCGGCAAATAAAGCTGCTTCATTGACCAAGTTAGCCAAATCTGCGCCAGAAAAACCTGGTGTTGCTCTAGCAATCACTTCGGGATTAACATCGTTATCCACAGAAACCTTACTCATATGCACCTGGAGAATTTCTTCTCTTCCTTTGATGTCTGGCAATGAAACCACTACCTGACGATCAAATCTACCAGGTCTCAATAATGCAGGGTCTAATACATCGGGTCTATTGGTTGCAGCTAGGACTATTACACCCTCTTTGCCCTCAAAACCATCCATTTCTACAAGCAGTTGATTTAAGGTTTGTTCTCTTTCGTCATGTCCACCACCAAGCCCAGCGCCTCTCATTCTTCCGACTGCGTCAATCTCATCAATAAAAATTATTGCGGGAGAATTCTCTTTAGCTTTCTTAAATAAATCACGAACTCTACTTGCTCCTACTCCAACAAACATCTCAACAAAATCAGAACCAGAAATACTATA
>JAURNZ010000013.1 GCA_030829925.1 Gammaproteobacteria bacterium
CAGTATTAAGGTTTTAAAAGGTCTAGAGGCTGTTAGAAAACGCCCCGGGATGTATATTGGAGACACAGACGATGGCACTGGTCTTCATCATATGGTGTTTGAGGTTATTGATAACTCAATCGATGAAGCGCTTGCGGGTCATTGTGATCATATAACCGTTAAGGTCCATCCAGATGACTCAGTTACAGTTCGAGATAATGGTCGGGGTATTCCAGTAGATATGCACCCTGAGGAAAATCGTTCGGCAGCAGAAGTTATTATGACTGTCTTGCATGCAGGTGGTAAGTTTGATGCAGAAGCCTACAAAACACCAGGTGGTCTTCACGGTGTGGGTGTTTCAGTTGTTAATGCATTGTCTGAATCTTTAGTATTAACCATTTATAAAAATGGCAAAATCCATCAGCAAAAATATCATAATGGTGACCCTGAGTCTCCAATAGCAGTGATTGCAGATACAAAAGAAACCGGTACACAGGTCCATTTTAAGCCTTCTAGAGAGATCTTTTCTATTACTGAGATGACCTATGGTATACTTTCAAAACGTTTGCGTGAACTTGCATTTTTAAATGCAGGTATCAAAATCTCATTGGAAGATGAACGAACAGATAAGAAAGAAACTTTCTTTTATGAGGGTGGCGTAAAAGAGTTTGTTCAATATTTAAATCAAAACAAAACCCCAATTTGCGATAAAATTGTTTATTTTAAGGCAGAGAAATCTAATATTCGTGTTGAGATTGGTATGCAGTGGAACGATGGTTATAATGAAAGCCTATATTGCTTCACCAATAATATTCCTCAGCCTGACGGCGGTGCTCACTTAGCTGGATTTAGAGGGGCTTTAACGCGTTCATTCAACAAATTTGTTGAAGAATCAGGCATGGTTAAAAAAGGTCAAAAGTTTAATCTATCTGGTGAGGATGCTAGAGAAGGTTTGAGCGCTGTACTGTCAGTATTTATGCATGACCCTAAGTTCTCATCGCAAACTAAACATAAACTGGTATCTTCTGATGTAAGACCAGTGGTTGAGTCTCTAACTACTCAATATTTAAATGATTTCTTGTTAGAAAATCCAAATGAAGCTAAACTTATCATTCATAAAATACAAGAAGCTGCTAGGGTAAGAGAAGCAACAAGAAAAGCGCGTGAAATGAGTCGTCGTAAAACAGTTCTTGATGTTGCAAACCTGCCGGGTAAATTAGCAGATTGCCAAGAAAGTGACCCTTCTAAGTGTGAAGTGTATTTGGTTGAGGGTGATTCTGCGGGTGGTTCGGCTAAACAAGGTCGTGATCGTCGTTTCCAAGCCATCTTACCATTAAGAGGTAAAATCCTTAATGTTGAAAAAGCGCGTTTTGATAAAATGCTTGGTTCAGCAGAGATTGGCACCTTGATTTCTGCATTAGGTTGCGGGATTGGTCGAGAAGCATATAATCCTGACAATCTTAGATACCACAGAATTGTACTGATGACCGATGCGGATGTTGATGGTGCGCATATTCGAACATTGTTATTAACTTTCTTCTACAGACAAATGCCAGAACTGGTTGAAAGAGGACATTTATACATCGCTCAACCGCCTTTATATAAAGTAAAAAGAGGCAAACGTGAAGAGTATCTATTGGATGATCAAGCATTCAATGCCTATTTGCTGAATCAGGCTGTGGAAGATGCACAATGTTTCCCTGATGCAAATAGCCCACATATGAAATCTGACGATTTTAAGTCTTTCTTTAGTCTGTATCAGAAAGCAAAAGATGCTTCTCAGCGTTTGTCACATCGTTATCCAGCTTTGTTTTTAGAAAGTTTATTGTATTTGCCAAGAGTGACGGAAGCAACACTTCAGGACCAAGCAGCGATGCAAAGCTGGATTGATCAAGCAAACGAGCATTTTGCAAAAAGAATTGAACTTGACTCTGAAAAATTTGTGGTTCGTATGGGTGCAAGTAGTGAAGAAGGTAACTTCAGCATGGTCCTTGAGCATACGAAGCACGAAGTTAACAAGAGCTTCATAATTGCGCCTGAGTTCTTCATGTCTGACTTATATCAAGTCTGCGGTAAAGTGATTGATACCATCGATACTCAGTTTACAGACACTGCGTATGTTATGTCTGGTGAGACAAAAACAGATTTAATTGATGTGCCACAAGGTTTAAACCAATTGCTTGCAGCAGTTCAGAAAGGATTGCATATCCAGCGCTATAAAGGTCTCGGTGAAATGATGCCTGAACAGCTTTGGGAGACGACCATGAACCCTGAAAATAGAAGAATGCTTCAGGTTAAAATTGGTGATGCGATGGAAGCAGACCAGATCTTTACAACATTGATGGGTGATCAGGTTGAGCCAAGAAAGCACTTCATTGAAGACAATGCTTTGTTAGCCGATAACATTGATATCTAATTTATACTAGGTGTAGCTAGCTCTGGCTAGCTCACAGTAATGTAACGCACTTTTTTGAATATGAGCCTCTTCTGCTTCAGTTAGAGGCCTTATTTTTTTTGCCGGTGAACCTAAATATAAGAAACCAGACTCAAGTGTTTGGTTTTCAGTAACCAATGATCTTGCGCCTAAGATAACATTGGGATGTATGATGCTACCATCCATGACGATACTCCCCATTCCTATTAAACAATCATCCATGACATGACAGGCATGAAGCATCACTTGGTGCCCAATGGTAACACGATCCCCAACAATGCAAGGAATGCCATTGGGTGGCGTTAATGCTTGGGAAGCACAATGAATGATGGTGCCATCTTGTATGTTGGTTTGTTGTCCTATCGTGATGGCTTGCACATCTGCTCTTAATACTGCATAAGGCCATATAGAGCTTTCTGAACTAATTTTGCAGTCTCCAATGATAAGCGCTGTGTCATCACAATAACTGTCTGAATTGATGGAAGGATATTTGTTTTGAAAGGATTTGATCATAAATTTTAATATACGCCTGTGTTTTAGAAAATTCATTAAAAAATTGAAAATTGAAATGTGGTTCTATAAAATTGTTATAAATAGGAAATGAATATTATGAAAATTTTTGGCGGAAGTAAACTTTTCTTTTTTATAAAATGTAATACGCCTTTATGGGTGATTAAAAGTTATATATTTTTTAAGTATAGATATCATTTCAAGAGAAGAAAACTAAGAGTAAATAGAGATAAATTTGTAGATCAGGTAAGGCAAAAGCTAACCCTCGATCATAATTGGTTTACACATGCCATCCCCTTATGGCTAATTGCATTTAGTAACACAGGTTTTGAAGCCTCAAAAAAAATAAAATGTTTAGAAATAGGAAGTTTTCAAGGGTTATCTGCCTACTTTACACTAAATCATTTTAGTAATGCCAGCTTGGTTTGTGTTGATACCTGGGAGGGCGCAGACGAACATCGAAATCAGGAACACACCACCAAAGAAATATTAGGTAGTATTGAGACAACCTTTGATAAAAACCTTACAGTTTTTTCAGAAAGATTGGAGAAATTTAAAGGCACTTCCTTAGCATATTTTAATAAGCATTTTGCACTAGATGCTTATGATATGATTTATGTAGATGGTTCACATCATTCTGATGATGTCATCGTGGATGCCGTAAAGTCATTTGAGATGTTAAAGATTGGTGGCCTACTCATTTTCGATGATTATTTTTGGACGTATTACAAAAGAAAGATAGATAATCCAGCAGGTGCCATCAATGCTTTTTTAAGGCTCAAGCGTCATCAGTTGAAAATTGTAAGTTTTGGTCACCAGTTGATTGTGCAAAAAATATCGAGTTCAGAAAGATAGCTACTGACAGGCATTTTCAAAAATGTATGCCTGTTTCATCACATCTATGTTTGAAAACTAAATGCTATGTTTGATATGATTTAGGTATGGCTAATGATTTAAAAATGAAAGTGGCTAATGCCGTTTTTGAAACACTTAATCCAAATGATGTTGTTGGCATTGGCGCTGGCTCAACCGTAAAGTGTTTGGTTGACCTTATGATAGGAAAACAATTTAGTACAAAGGGGTTAGTGGTTGCTTGTCCTGATTTGTCAACACAGTTTATGGATGCCGGCTTCGAAGTGATCCCCGCTAATTCAGTCAGGCACATAGATGTTTATGTAGATGGTGCTGATCAAATCATTGAGTCTAGGTGTTGTTTAAAAGGTGGTGGTGGTAGACAAACCATGGAAAAACTTTTAGCTAATATGGCAAAATCCTTTGTTGTGATGGTGGATGAAAGTAAATGGTCTAACCGTCTTGGAAAAAACATTCCTGTCTCTATTGAAGTATTGCCGGAAGCTAGAAGTTTTGTGGCAAGGCAATGTGTTCTATTAGGTGGGCAGCCTGTGTATCGCCAGGGTTATAAAACAATGCATAATAACGATATTATTGATGTATACGACCTACCGCTTGCAGAGCCATTGGCTTTAGAAGATAAGCTTAATGAGATCATCGGTGTTGTAGGCCATGGTTTGTTTGCATACTGCAGGCCCAATGAAGTATTTATTTCAATGGGTGATGGTATTAGGCATCTTGTTGAAAATTAATTTGGAGAAAAAATTGATGAATGTGAGCCTCTTTGTGCATAAAAAGTCTTTGCTGAAAAAGTTTGTTCAAAAAATTAAAGAAGATGGTGTTTTCTATCATGTTATGATGTTTATTCATAGTGTTTTAAAACAGCCTATGCAAATTGATCATGTTAAACATAAAATATTAAAAACCTTGATTCAAAAACACAACTATAAGGTTGCTCATGGTCCTTTTAAGGGTATGAAATTAAATGAGGATCCGATATGGTCAAAATATGATCTTATAACACAAATGCTTGGTGTTTATGAAAAAAATGTGCTCTCGAAGATAATCGAATTTAGTCAAATAGACGATAGTCTTTTTATTGATTTGGGTGCTGCAGATGGTTATTTTGCAGTAGGTGTTGCCTCTGGTGGTATTTTTAAAAAAGTTTGTGCTTTTGAAATAAATAAAAAATCTCAGCAGTGTATGATTAATATTGCCAAGAATAATGATTGTATGGATAAGATTAATGTTTATGACGAAGCAAATTATGATTAAATTAAAAAGCTCCTACATAACGAGAAACATTCACCAACTATTTTAATTGATATTGAAGGCGCTGAATATACTTTGCTTGATTCCAAGATGTTATCTTTGCTTTCAAATTGTAATGTTATCTGTGAGCTTCATCCATGGGTTAAAAGAAACGGTAAAAGAGTTTATCGCAAAGTCGAAGAAGAAAATTTGTTGAAAAATGCTTCAAAGTTTTTTGATGTTGAAATGATTCAACGAGAAAGTTATAGCCCCAATGACTTTGAAGAGTTATCAGGTTTTAACGAAGTAGAGCGCTTAATTGCGCTTAGTGAGGGTAGAGGGCCTAACATGCATTGGCTTGTTTTAACACCCAAGAAAAATTGAGATGTTTTTAATTTATCTAAATAGTGAGGTAGGACGATGCTAGCGTTATTCGCATATTCATATTATGGGCTTTTAAAAGCAATCGAAAAAATTTTCAGAAATGTGAAGCACTTTCTCTTTTGTAATCCATTTAAAAAAAGATTGCATTTTAAAAATTTAAAAAAGAACATATTAAAGACTATTCTTTCAATTCATGGTTATCAAATTGCCTACGGTCCATTTAAAGGTATGCAATTAAACCAATGCAGAAATTGGTCTCGGTATGACCTTATTACCCAGATTCTTGGAACATACGAAACGCATGTGCTGCAAAAATTGATTGCTTTTAGTAAAGGAAAAAATAATGTATTTATTGATTTGGGATCTGCTGATGGATATTTTGCAGTAGGCATGGTATTTAGCGGGATTTTTGGTCACGTTTATGCATTTGAAAAAGATGTTGAGATGCAAAGAATAATAAAAAATAATGCTCAACTTAATGGTTGTGAAGCAAAGATGACTATTCTGGGAGAGGCAGATGAAGCATCTTTGAAAAGTATTATTTCCCAGTGTAAAGAGCCAATAACCATTTTGATTGATATTGAAGGAGATGAGTATGATTTGCTTAATCCAAACATGCTATCATTGCTATCCGATTGTAGTATTATTTGCGAATTACACCCATGGATGAAAGAAGATGGTAAAGCGCTGCAAAAAGCTTTACTTTCGAAAGCAAGTGCTTTTTTTGATATTGAGTTAATTTATAGGGAAAGTTACAATCCTAATGATTTTGAAGAATTATCATGTTTTAACGAAGAAGAGCGCTTAGTTGCGCTTAGTGAGGGTAGAGGGCCTAATATGCATTGGCTTGTTTTAACACCCAAGAAAAATTGAGATATTTTTAATTTATCTCAACAATGTGTTTGATAATGGCATCATGTGACTCCCCAATGCTTTCTTTAATTCGTTGTTGTTGCGTGATGATGCTAATAGATATAGATGATTCATTCAATATACGATCATAGTATCCTCGCCCTCGTCCTAAGCGCTTATTGTCTTGATCAATGCCTAAGCAC
>JAURNZ010000014.1 GCA_030829925.1 Gammaproteobacteria bacterium
AATGTCTATTTTAAGACTTGTGCGTGACTCTTCCATTCTCGAAAACTGTATGGTGCAAAGTTTTGCATCTGCTGCAGGCACACTCACAACCGTCATATTCACTTTGCCAGGACTTGTCATGATTGGCTATTGGCGCGGCTTTGATTATTTAGAAACCAGTGTGATCTGCATGATTGGTGGTATTCTTGGTGTTTTATTCAGCATACCTTTAAGAAGAGCCCTCGTTGTAGATAGTGAATTACCATACCCAGAAGGCGTTGCAGCAGCAGCAGTTCTAAAATCTGGCAACGATGATGATGCGGCTAAAAATAATTACGCCTCTGTAAAAGACATTATGAATGGCTCTTTTTTATCTGCTTTATTTGTTTTTTGCAGCAATGGACTAGCTATTTTTGCAGGAAAAATTTCCTATTTTAGTAAATTTTTTGGAGCGATCTTTGGGTTTAGTATTGGCTTGTCTCCAGCATTGTTAGGTGCGGGTTATTTAATTGGCTTAAGGATTTGTTTAAATATGTTGTTTGGGATTGCCCTAAGCTGGCTAATTTTTGTACCATATTTTTCTTTAGGGGTCACTGACCATACCTTGCCTCTTGATGCGATAGCAAATGAAATTTGGGCAACAAAAGTACGCTTCATTGGTGTAGGCACCATTGCTGTTGCATCAATTTGGACATTCGTCAAACTGATTAAGCCTGTTGCTAGAGGTATTATTCAAGCCATAAGTGAGTATCAGGGCAGTGGCAACAAGCAAAAAATAAGTCGCACAGAAAAAGACATTCCTCTCTTTAACGTTATGGGTGCAATCGTTTTTTTATTATTCCCACTTGCAGCCATTATAGGATTATTTGTGTCAGAAGAACATTTACCCATGAGCATAACATCGACTATCAACTTAGTTTTGATCTCAACAATGTTCGCTGTCGTTGTAGGCTTTATCATTGCTGCTGTTTGTGGTTATATTGCAGGGGTTACCGGCTCATCTAACAGCCCCATTTCAGGCGTAAGTATCATTGCGATTATCCTTTCTTCACTGATGATTGATTGGTTTTTAAGCCATCAGATTGTAGATTATACATCACATCATTTTGACGCTATGGTAATAGGTATTAGCTTATTTATTACTGCAAGCATCATTGCAATGGGCTCAGTATCTAACGACAATCTTCAAGACTTGAAAACTGGAGCATTAGTCAAAGCAACACCATGGAAGCAACAAATCGCTCTAATTTTTGGCGTCATTGTTGGCTCTCTTGTGATCCCTCCGATCATTGAAATCATTTACCAAGCCTATGGGTTTGTTGGCGCACCTTTACCCCGTCCAGATATGAATCCACAAAATCAATTAGCTGCGCCTCAAGCCGCTTTACTTACATCAATTGCCAAAGGAATCATTCAACATGATATGCCATGGAGTTTAATTCTTGTTGGTGTAGCCATTGCTGTCTTCCTCATCTTGTTTGATTTGTTTTACTTAAAAAAGAATAAGTATACACGACTCTCCATTGTCTCGATTGGCATAGGTACATATCTACCTATTGAAACTGTTTTAACGCTGGTCCTTGGTGGGATACTCAGTCACTTCTGCCGCAAAGCGCTTTTACCATTGGCAAAAAAAAGAATCAAAAAAAATACTCTAGATGCAGTCTCTAGAAAAGGCTTATTAATTGCATCGGGGTTTGTTGTCGGTGAATCTTTAATTGGGGTTTGTATTGCTGCTGCCATTGCTTATAAAGGGCAAAGCAAACCATTTGCCATCGTTGGCCCTACATTCGATCCTTATGCTCTTATTATTGGCTGCATAGCCTTTACAAGCTTGATACTCTGGGTCTATCACCAACAAAGGAAAGTTATCAAAGAGATTGCTAACTAACACTCACCCTACTTGGTAAACATCATAACGTGTTGTTTTCCCCTCTATGATATAGGTGGGTTTTGCATCCGATAGATGGTCTGCTTGATTAGGTCTTTTTACAACAACTTTTGAATTTGCGAAATTTAATGCTATTTCAAATAAGTCTTTAGATGTCTCTATGTCCACCAAGCTTTTTAAAAAGGCTGAATTTGCTTTAACCTCGCCTTTAAAATCCTTTTCAAACATTGGATCAAGATAAACAACATCTGGTCGAGCTCTATAGCCTGGCCATGTTCTCATTATGTTTTCTGCCGACCCAAAAATAAGATTAATATTTTCTTGGCCAAACCATTTTTTTTTCTGAGCACGCGCCATCATATCTGACAATACAGCAAATACTTGAGGATTTTTTTCACAGGCGATGACTTCACAACCACCCAGCCCCATTATAAACATATCATTTCCAAGCCCTGCACATGCATCCAAAATAAAAGGTGTGCTGTCTGTTCGCCCATATACGGCTTGCAATAATTTGTGATGTTTTTTTGACATGCCAGACCGATGATACAGTTGATGTTTTTCAAACCAATCTATACGCTTTTTTTTGTTATTTAAAAGCCAATATAAACCATCATCATCCTGGCAGACTTGTGAGTGGACAACGTTATGTCTAAGCAACCACTGAGACCAAAATTTCATATTAATCAGATGGCAATGAGAAAATAGTGATCAACTAGCATCGCAAGATATAACCATGCAAGATAAGCGATACTATATTTGAACAACTGCATAGCCACAGCATCACTATGCGACTTATATAATTTATAGGCCAAATACATAAACCATGCATTCAAATATAACATCGCAATAGAGTATACCAATCCCGACAAACCTATCAACACCGGTAGAACTGTCGAAAGAACCATTAAGATTGAATAAAGTATGATTTGGATATAGGTGAATTCTTTTCCATGTGTGACAGGCAACATTGGAATCTTTGCATTTGCATAATCTTTTTGTCGACAAACAGCTAAAGCCCAAAAATGCGGCGGGGTCCATGTATAAATAATTA